>JBBQCZ010000163.1:0-8109 GCA_038319215.1 Bacteroidales bacterium
AGTATCAGAATTATTCTCAATTGTAAGATCCAAAACATCAGGAGCACTAGCAATAATAACGATTTCTGATCCAAATTCGGCAAAGACAGAAGTTTGAAACATAATATGATAAACTATTTGTTCTGCTGGGTTTAGGTCATAATTCAGTTCAGCATAATTACTCTCCAACAATGAAGCTACAGGCTCAGACGATATAATTTCTATCTCGGGATGTGTAAGAGTAAACTGAAGCACTCCTGTTTTGTGTGTTGTTCCGACATTTCGCACTGTAAAAAATGCATTTCCCGAAAAGCCAGGACGTGCTGCACCAAAATGCAGATCTACAAACAAATCGTTTTGGTCAGCCATAGGTTGCAAAACAAAATCATTGTAAAAACTTGTCTGTCCATATAGAGTTCCAAAATCAACATTGTATGAAGTTGTATTAATATTGTAGTAAACTGGAATATTTAAGATCTCGAGATTATATTCACCTGTTCCAGTTCCAATATTAAAATCTCCATCCATAACCACATTGAATTCTGATTCAGAATTAGAGAGATTAAACATTGCTGAATATGGAATTTCGTCTGTGTCGAAACTAAAGTTAGAATTATTATCATAGAACACTTTCCCAGAAATTATATTATTGTTTTCAGAAAATGTGCTGACATAATTAGCAGAGTTTGTTTGAATAGGATCAAGAACATAATATCCAAATGTAGCAGAATCGCTAGCATTTCCGGTTAAATATAATTTTTCGCCAAAGAAACCCATGTCTTCAGTATTATAAGTGTCGAAAGAAAAGCTAGTAACAGCTCCATTAACAACATTCCCAGCAGCGTCAAGTTTTAATAGGTAATTTACAGAGTTACTGATATTTGACTCGGGCATTGAATTAGAATAAACCAAATCATAAGAGTCAAAAACATTAGAAGTTTGATAAGGTGTAGTTTTGCCTGTAATATAATAACCGTCGCCAGCTTTACAAGCAGTAAAAAAATTTGCCTCAGATTCACCATATTTTTTTGCCCAGATGAAGTTTCCGTTATTATCTATTTTTGCGCCATAACCAGAATAATATGTAGAGACTAAATCAAAACTTCCAAATGATATGCTACCTCCAAAACTACCGAATACAACTGCATCATTTCCATCGCAAACAATATCAGAACGCCACCACGAAGAAGCTTCTGTTACCATTGACCATACAGGATTACCGTTGGCATCAGTTTTAAAAATACAATCCATTGGTGAAGAGCCTGGAACTTCTAATATTCCTGCTGTTCCCAAATCAACAGTGCCTTTAAAATTCAATGAGAAGAAAATATCATTATTAGCAGCATAATCCATGTCTATGCCAACATAAGTATTTGTTGTACCAGGCAACATTTTTGCAAATTGCCATTCACCTTCAGGGTTTAATCCAGCAAAAAATAGTTTACCAATATCAGATGATACGGTATTTGCACCTATAGTTTGTTCTCCAACTTGAGCGATTGGAGATATCACTAAAATTTTATCAGTACCATTACCTTCAATTCTAAATGCATCTGAATACCAATCTCCTCCTGTTAGTCCAACTTTTACCGACTTACTCCACAAAACAGTTCCTTCTGGCGAATATTTAAGTACAAATAATGACATTCCAATTTCGCCACTCAAAGGAAATGGAAATGAATTCAATTCTGTTGTAGCAGATTGATTGCCGAAAAAGCCACAAACATAAACATTGGAATAATTATCAATGTAAATGTCGGAAATGCTAGTATAGGCACCACAACTTAGACTTTTTGCCCAAATAATATCACTATTTGCATCTCTTTTGATTAACACGGAACTTGCATTCCCGTTTAATGGAAATGTTACTCCTCCAATTGTTATAGGAGAATTTGCATAGGTTGTAGAGTTTACAACATTGCCAAAATTATCAGTTGCAATTCTATTTAATGAACCTGTATAAGTTGACCCGTCATTGTCAGAATAAACTCCGATAAAACTTTGCCCAAAAGAAAAATTTACGAAAAAGGCAAGAGATAGAAAAATTAGAATTTGTTTTTTCATGGTTATAAGATTTAATGTAAACTTTTATACAGACGAATATTTTTTAACAAAGTTGCTTAATATATTTTAAATATTAGATAAAACTACAAATCCTACTTGTATTATAAATTTTTATTAAAATAAGAATAAATTGTGCGAAACTGCTTTTTAATTACTGTTTCATATCGCTTAAAAGGCTAGATAATTTATCGATTTGTTCGTCGGTACCAAGTACAAAGAGTTTATCTTCACAACAAATTTCTAAATCTGGCGATGGATTTAACAGATATTCGCCTTTTTTATTTCTTAACCCAATTATATTTACACCAGAAATATCTCTAACCCCTAATTCGCGAATAGTTTTTTTAGTAAAATTGCATCCTAAGTCGGAAAAAGAAATTTCTTCAAGACTAACGCTACTTTTCTGTTGAATAAGGATATGGTCGAGAAATTCAACAACATCAGGCTGAGCAATAAGTTTAGCCATACGTTGCCCTCCAATTTTATCAGACATAATAATATTTGTTGCACCTGCGCGGCGTAGTTTCTTGTCCGAATTATCATCAGAAGCCCTACTAATTATCTTCAATCCAGGATTTAGTTCGCGTGCGCTCAAAACCACAAATAAATTATCCGCATCATTTGGTAGAGTTGTAATAAGAGCTCTCGCACAATCAACTTTGGCTGAAATTAAAATATCGTCACGCGTAGAATCTCCTTTAACAAACATTATTTTGGAATCGTCGAGAAATTCTTTAATAATTGAGTCCTCTTGTTCAATAATAAGAACTTCGAAACCATGCTGTTTCGCTTCTATTGCAGCCTGACGACCATTTCGTCCATATCCACAGATAATGACATGGTCTTTTGCATTTTCAATTCTTCGTCTCACTTTATTTAATTTAAAATAATTATGAAATACTCCATCTATCAGGAATCTTGTTATTGTGGTTAAAGCGTAAGCAAATATCCCAAAACTAAAAACAATAAGAAATATTGTAAAAATCTTTCCTCCAAAACTTAAAGGCATAACTTCTCTAAATCCAACAGTAGAAATAGTTATTATAGTCATAAAAAGTGCATCAATTGGGCTATAATCTTCAATTATAGAAAAACCCACCACGCCAATTAATAGCATCGACAATAAAAAAGATACTGCTAAATAAATAGACCTATTGTTATTGAATTTTGTTTTTGACTCTGGCATATATTCAAATGAAATATTTTAAAAAATATTCTTGTAAATGTAAACATTTTTTGGGAAAAATGAAGGTTTTACAACTAATTATTTTTCACAAACTCGCTAATAGAGATTTCCAATATTGAATCCGCAGCAGGTTTTTCCAGATACGCATCAACTTGAATTTTACCAGGTCCTTTATAATTTGCGAACCATATTTTTACGATTTCCAGCACTCCTGAAAAATTTTCATCAAGTTCTGTAATTGAGTTTATTTCATAAAAGGGCGAATCTTTTTTGACAGCAATAAGTTTATCATCCTGCTCTCCCCTATCTTTCATTATTAATATGCCTATTATTTTACATTGTATAACCGCACCACGCTCAGAAGCATCTCCTAAAACCAAAACATCAAGAGGATCGCCATCTCCGCCAAGATTCTTTGGCAACAATGTTCCTGGAATAATTCCATAATTTCCGGGGTAGGCAAGATATTGTACAATTCTCGGTTTCCCTTCGACAAACTCGAGTTTAATACTACCTTCTTTTTTATCTACCTCCCATTTTTCGAGTGTTCCAGTAGGTATTTCTACAACAACATTTACATCTCCGTTTTCGCATTTAGGGGTGTAATCATTCAAGAAATGTCTTTCACCTTTAAGCACATACTTTGATGTTTGAATAATAGTGTCTGAAGCATTCTCTCTCAGTTTTTGATTTGACTCATTTCTACAAGCACAAAACAAAACAGAAAAGAATACCAGCAATATTACAGAAAAAAACTTAATCAATTTTCCATGAGTTATTATAAACTTAATGCTTCTAATATTTATAAAGATTTTATCCAATTCGCAATATATTCGTTATCTAAATCAGTGCCCGAATATGGTATCAGCATAAATACTAATTCATTTTCAAGTAATTCTGTGGGAATTGAATCACCGGGGGCTAAAACTTTAATAGTTTTACCTCTGAAGGTTTTATTACTTAAAGGCTCAATAAGATCTTGAGCATCATATATTTCATAAATATAATCCAACCATACAAAATCTTCTATATCGCGATGGTCAAAATCAATATCACAAAACTCAGTAACTTCAACTAAAATAAGATTATGTATTCCATCTAAGACTAACCAAGCCTCATCATAATCATCTTCCTCAAGTGTTGCAGGTCTGAGAATCCTCTGATAGAACTTTCCGTTATCGTCATTGAGAAGAACGAATTTTGAGGTATCTTTAGCATATTTCTTCGAAGGGAGTAAAAGAGTGGTTTCAAACTCTTGATTGAAAGCAGAAAATAAGTATGATTTCGCTTCCAGTTTTATACTCAAATAGTTGCCAGGAATTACAATCTCACGACTAATTAAACCATCTTCTGTTTCATCAGCAATAATGTATGTAAGAGTATCCTCACCAGGGTTATAAAGATTTAGAATTCTAGTTGTTGGTTTTTCAATAACGATTTCAGTAATTTCAGATTTTTTATCATCACTAAAAAAAGTAAAAAATGTAATGCTCAATAGTAATATGCCCACTCCCCAATATAATATTGGGATATAGAAAAAATGAGCTCTTTTTACTTTCGTCTTAGCTTGAAAATCACCAGTTTTTTTATGAATATTAAATGTAAATAATCCAATGGCGAAAATTATAATTCCGGAAATTAAGGAAGTCCATGCAACAAACTCAGGATTTATAATTTTTGTATCAGTACCATCAAACCAATATGATACAATCCAAGCGATTAAAAAATAAATTATCGGCACTAAAATACCTACACCTCTCCAAATAAATAGCATAATTTAAACTTTAAACTAAAACATCTAATTTATTGAGCAAATAACAATACTGCAAATCCAATTAACCCAGTAAAGAAAATCACAATAATCAATATTTTTTTGTTGCGAACTTCTTTATCTGTCAGTTGTCGTAAATTTCCGGCTTCTTTATGCTTTGTTTCATAGCGTTCGCCAATAATCATTCCTAAAATAACACCTACCAAAGGTCCTACTCCAATTAGAGACTGCATATTAAGAATAAAACTTAAAGGAATACCAATTGCAGAAAAGGAAGCAATTCCTATCATCATCCACATCGATTTAAAGTGTCCCTCTGGGTATTTTTTCTCTTCGCTCATTTTAGTTTGTTTTGGACAAATATAGAAATATTTATTTATTTCGATGTAAGTTTAACTAAAACATTATTGCAAATTATTATTAGCGGCAACACTCAATGTACCTATATCTTGGAAAACAAAACAATAATAACAATTCTCACCAACTTTAATTTAAATTCTAAAAGACAAAGTTATTTAAAAAGAAATCAGCAAATCAAAGATTATGATTTGCTGATTACTAATTTATTATGTAAAGTTATACTTGTAAATATTTATACAACAATCAACAATTATTTATTGACGTTATTGCAATTCATTTCATCTTGCATACCCCAATAATTAAAAAATTCGCCACCATATACTCCGCCACCTTCATAAGTCATTCTAATTTGACCGTATGCCAAATAACATTTTCCGTTGTAACTAACAGCTAGGTCGACAGGCAAATATTTATATTCTGGATAACCCCAATCTGTTTTTTGAACGCTCCAAACATTATCAGTAATTACAACACGTACAGCTTCCCCTTTATCAACGCCTGCCTTTGCCATAGATTCGTAATTTGTGTTTGACATCATTTTAGGAGATAGTTTTACAGCATCAATTAATGCTTGTTCGAATTTGGCAACATGTGCGTCATATCTACCACTTTTAATATACTCATCCAAAATAGCCTTTTCTTTATCAAGTTTAGCCTGAACAGCATCGATATCTGTTTTATTTTGGAGCAAATATGTTTTGTTGTATGTAATTCTTGGGATTATTTTATCAAAATCTTTCACATAACCCTTAGCATTAAGAAGATAATCTTCATCGCCACTTGAGTTTTTAGCATGAATTTCAGCAATAATTTCATCAACCTCCCCGTTAAGTTCTGGAACTACAGTATATACCTCAACCTGAAAATAATTATCGACTGCAGCAATCCTTTTTTGAACATACGAACTAGCGTATTTTTCTGGTCTTGTAGTTTCAAAATTCTTTTTCATACTGTAATATCCAGTGTATGATGGTTCAAGACTTTTATCCTGAATTCCCCATCCCATAACTGCAAACTTATAATAGGATTCTATTTTTTGATCCCATTCCTGATCGGCAGTATAACTATCAAATTTAGATTTCCTTTCTGCTTCAACAGCATTATACTCCGTTTCAAGATCTTGAACATAAGATTTTTTAGCTTCCTTTGGGTCACTTTGTAACTTATCCAAATTATCTTTTGCTTTTTTCAAAGATCTTGTAACTTCATCATTTTTACCTTCAACATTATTATTCCAGTCAGAAGATTTTAAAATATAACGAGTAGAACTCAACTCATCTCTAACTGTACTATATGCACGATAAGTAGGGTCTTCTGGATCATAAGCAGGAACTCCAGTAGTATTCACTTTAACATCATCTGTTTTGTCAGATTTTCCAGTTACGATGCCAGTTTTTTCAGATGCTTTTTCTTTTAAATCTTTAAGTCCTGATTTGATTTGAGCATTACAAATCGTAGTCAGAAAAGTCATTACCACTACAATAGATAAAATTGATTTCATACAGTTAAATTAGTTTAAATAATTAAAAATAAGCGGTTTTCCTTGCAATAAACATGCCATAAAAGACAGTCATAATAACCTGTGTAAAACACAATTACGCAAATAATAATCAATATTCTATAGGTAAATAGTAATCTGAATCTAATATCTTTGAAAGCACTTTGCAATTTAATTTTTCAAGTTAATAAAAAGCAATTATTCTTAAAAGTATATTTCAAAAAGTTTGTATCTTTACAAAAAAATAAAACAATGCTAAAAAAGGTTTTAATATTAGCACTATTATTTTCTGCGGCGTTTACTTATGCTCAGAATGAGACGCGATATTTTGGAGACGAAGAATTTTTGAATTCGGACAGTACAAAAACGACATACCCTGCGGCGAACAAATCACCGTGGAAAAACGACAATCGCTTTCAAGTAAAACTAAATTCTGGGGCAATGTACTCTAGTCTTTATGGAAACGGAATGTTTACTAGTTATATGGCTCCAGAAGTAGGATTCAGAGTAAGTAAGGATTTTACTTTTTCTGTTGGGACAATGATGACTTATAGTTCAATTCCTTCTTTTATGCAAATGCAAGAAAGCAACAGCAATATAACTGACAATAAAATGCTAAGCTATTATATGTTTGCAAAAGGCGAATATATGGTTTCTGATAATTTAAGAGTTAGAGCAACTGGAGTTTTCGATGCTTCGCCTTTTAAAACCGGCAGCAGATTGTCATATAGTTCACTCGGCGTAGATTACAAAATAAAAGATAATTTTTGCATAAGTGCAGACTTTAGTGTTCAAAATTATTCGTCAGAAAATCCAATGTTTAGAAATCCTACACATGGATTTTATGATAATGCGGGCATACGCCCATTCGCTAATTCAATGTTTTCCGAACCTTTTCCATCGTGGTAAAAAATACTGATCCTAATATTCTTAAAAAATTCCCAACATCAACTAAAGAATTGCAAATTCTTGGCTGGGATTATATTGATGTAATTCTCGTAAGTGGCGACGCTTTAGTTGACCATCCTTCATTTGGAACTGCAGTTATTGCTCGCATACTTGAGAAAGCTGGTTATAGAGTAGCCATATTGCCTCAACCAAACTGGCGTGACGATTTACGTGACTTTAAAAAACTTGGCAAACCGAGATTATTCTTTGGCGTAACTGCTGGCAATATGGATTCTATGCTGAATCATTATACTGCAGGAAAGAGATTGCGTTCAGAAGATGCTTATACCCCGGGAGGCAAGG
>JBBQCZ010000164.1:0-7969 GCA_038319215.1 Bacteroidales bacterium
CTAAAGATTAAATTAATTCGACTCATTTTTCAACTTTAACAACTACTTTTTGATTTATGTCAGCAGAAGAAGTGCCAATGACAACGTTAAATACTCCCGGTTCAATTTCCCATTTATTCGTTTTATCATTGTAAAATGACCAATCTTTGACAGGTAAACTCAATTCTACCTGCTTTGTTTCACCGGGTTTTAGGAACACTTTTGAAAATGCCTTCAATTCCTTAACAGGACGTAAAAATGTAGATTTTAAATCTGAAATATAAACCTGAACAACCTCAGCTCCATATACTTTCCCTGTGTTTTTTAAGGGTACAGAAATTTTAACCACATCATTCTCGTTATAAATTGTTTTATCGGTTGTCGCTTTTCCATATGCGAATGTTGTGTATGACAATCCATGACCAAAAGCGAACTGTGGAGCAATTTTCTTGAAATCGAACCAACGGTAACCGACTAAAATATCTTCTTTGTATTCCTGATTAACACCATCGCCAGGATAGGAAATTTGACCGAAAGAATGTGCAGCATTGTCTTCCAACTTTTTAGGAAATGAAAAAGGAAGTTTTCCTGATGGATTAACATCCCCAGAAAGTACATTTGCCAATGCATTTCCTGCTTCGGAGCCCAAATACCAACCTTGAATAACTGCAGATACGTGATTCAACCATGGCATTTCCACTGCATTTCCACTGCATAGAACCATAACAAGATTTTTATTTACACCAAGCAATGCATTTATAAGCTTATCTTGTTCAAATGGAAGGTTCATTGTTTTGCGATCATCACCTTCAGCATCCTGAAAATGATTTTTATTTAATCCACCAATATAGAATACCATATCTGCATTTTTTGCAGTCTCAACGGCAGCAATCAATAAAGAATCAGCATTTATCTTTGAATTTATTTCTTTACTATTAGTGGAAAGACTAGAGATGTAACCTGCGCTGTATTGAATATTTTCCTTACCATACTTTCTGACAATTCCCTCCAATGCTGAAACTTCGTAAGCTACTTTGAGTGACGAAGAGCCGCCACCGATTACTAAACTTTTCGTGGCATTTTCGCCAATAACAGCAATTTTTTTATATCTTCCTAATGGAACTGGTAGTATGTTTTTATCATTTTTCAACAACACAATTCCCTGCTCTGCTATTTTACGGGCAGCTTCAGAATGCTCGGGGCTTACAAATTTACCAAAGGGACGATCGGCACTCATTGTGGTGCGGAAAATAAGTCGCAGTATGCGGCTCACTTTATCGTTCAGCGTTTTCTCATCGTATTTACCTGATTTTAAACCTTTCAGATATGGATTAGCGAGGTGATACTCCGAATATGGTGATGTTCCATTAGTAGTTAGTCCGTTGGTAGAAGTTCCCATTTCCAAATCAAGACCGTTATTAACTGCCTGATCAGAATTATGGACCCCACCCCAATCACTGATAACAACACCATCAAATTTCCATTCTCCTTTAAGAATCTTGTTCAATAACAAATCATTATGACAGCAATGCTCACCTCTGAATTGATTATACGAACCCATAATTGACCATACTTTACCTTCCATAACAGCTGCCTTGAATGCTGGTAAGTATATTTCATTAAGTGCTCGGTCACTCACATTTACATTAATGTTCATACGATGATCTTCCTGATTGTTAAGGGCGAAATGTTTGACGCAAGCTGCTACACCATTTTGCTGTACCCCTTGAATATAAGGAACTACCATGCGCGAAGCCAAATAAGGATCTTCGCCCATATATTCGAAATTTCGACCGTTAAGAGGTGTACGATAAATGTTTACACCTGGCGCAAGCAAAACGCCTTTGTTGCGATAACGAGCTTCTTCGCCAATGGTTTTTCCAAATAAAAGTGACATTTCCGGATTAAACGTTGCAGCTAAACATGTTAGTGCTGGAAATGCTGTACAAGAGTCGTTTGTCCAGCCGGCACCACTCCATTTATCCCAAAAAACCTCTTCCCGAATTCCGTGAGGTCCATCATCTGTCCAGACTTCGGGTATTCCCAAACGCGGAACGCCTTTTGAACTGAATTTGGATTGGGCATGACACATAGCCACTTTTTCTTCCAACGTCATAAGCGAGAGAGCACTTTCAATGCGCTTTTCAATGGATTGTGTATTATCCAGATAAATTGGTTTTTGGGCTTTAATCCCTACGGAAATCATAGTTTGTATGAGAATACAAACATAAAATATTTCTTTTTTCATTAGAAGTATATGATGAATATTAGTTTATATTAAATATGAAATTCAGTTATTTTCACCATTAATTTTTCTCGATGGCACCACCATTTCCACGATACAAATCAAGCGGACTATCCAAGTCGATGGCAATAACACTAACATTGTTATCCATTAGGGCGAGGGGGAGCGTTACAAGGAGAGTCCCAGGTATATTTAACCAAGTAGCACCTCCGTTTCGTTGGTAGATAAGGGTTTCATTTGTACCGATAAGTCTGATCTGCTTGATATTATTGCGGATTCCTTTTATTACCAAGTCGTCCTTCGGCGTATCCAGCACAAAGCAATAAATGGTTTTTTGGTCTTTCGACAAGGTCGTTGGGCCATAGAAATGACCAAAAGGCAAGCCGCGTGTAGTCCCGAAAATGGCTTCGGTATGCTTGTTTGTCCAACGTCCAAGTCCTTTTAACCGATCGATTTGTGGTTGTGTAAATGTTCCATCTTCCTTTGGCCCTACATCGAGCAATAAATTGCCGCCCATGCTGATACAATCGGCAAAAACCCGAATAAGGTAGTTAACCGATTTCTGTACAGTATCTTTGGGCTGGTATCCCCAAGAATTATTGATGGTCATGCACAATTCCCACGGACCTTCTGATCCAAAAATTGGTAATCCCTGCTCAGGTGTGGCATAATCGCCATATCCCATCATGCGGCTGTTCAGTATTGTATTTGGATTCCACGAAAGCATTTCCTTACGCAATTCCTTCATTTTCCATTGTTTGCCCGCGCGAGTCCAGTCGCCATCAAACCACCATAAATCCGGATTGACAAGTTCCTGAATTTCTTTCATTTGAGCATTGCGGAATGCTACAAACCGATTCCAGCGAATAGTATCTTCAATGCCCGATTTTGGATAATCGTACGAATTATATTTTGTCGGGTGAACCTTGTCGTTGGCATTGAAAACCGTTGCATAATCGGGATGTGACCAGTCGAGGTGCGAAAAATAAATTCCCACTTTCATCCCTTCCTTGCGCAACGCTTGTGCATATGGCGTGATTAAATCGCGACCAGCCGGACTTTTCTTTACCACACTCAGGTTGTTTTGTTTGGTGTTCCAGAGTGCTACTCCATCATGATGTTTTGCAGTAAGCACAGCATATTTTGCGCCGCTTTCCTTAAACAATTTTGCCCACTCATCAGGGCGATAATTTTTAGCTGTAAAGCCATTCAGTTGATTGAAATAATCTTTTTGTGAAATCTCGTTGTTGTAAAACGACCACGATTCACCCACACCTTTCACTGCGTAAATGCCGTAATGAATGAAAATACCCAATTTGGCATCTTCGAACCACTGCATTTTGGCAGGATTTTCATTTTTAACTTGTGCCGTTTGTGCAGCTAAACTCGCACTAATAGCAATTATAATTAACAACGTCAACTTTCTCATTTTTTTAATTTAGTCATTCTTAATTATGATTGATAATCAACAAATTAGATTTCTCTTCATTAACTTGTAATAAGTAAATTCCTGATTTGAAATTTGCCACATTTATTATTGTTTGGTCTGTAAATTCCGAATTATAAAGAGTAATACCATCAACACTAAAGATTCGAACTTTATTAATCCCTTGTTGGGTAACTTTTACAAAGCTTTTTGCTGGATTAGGGAATATAGTTGTAGTCTGTTTTACTAATTCAACTGATGTAATTCCTGGGTCATTTGGATTGGTTGAAGTTGGGTTTCCAATTACAATTTTATCCAATCTGTGGTCTCCACTTTTGACTTTTAATTCTAACAAGTATTCGCCCTTAGGTAATTGGAAATCAGAATTTATCAAAATTGGAATGTCGGAACTTGTAGCTGGCGTAGGAATGCTATATGAACCCACCACTTGTCCTGTACCATTTATAATTATATCTACAGCAACAATTGCTCGGGATGCTGTAAAAATAGTTACGGGATAAACTCCGGTAACAGAAACTTTTACAGGATACAAGTAATGTATAGTTGTTTTAACATCTACTTCGCGTCCGGGATTTTTTCCACTGCCTGTGTTATTGGTATATATAAGCCCTATTACATCAGCTGGTGGTACATAATACTCTGCCTGTATGGTGCCTGGAACGTTTGTTGGTACATCTTTTACTAATTCAAGATAAGCCAAATTACAACGAGGAGTAGTTGCAGTGTGTCGAATCACATTGAGCCCTTTATTCAATTGGACATTGACTGGATATGCTCCAAATCTATCCCAGTTTCCACCCATATCAGGCAATTTTTCGAATCGCTTCGCCAATACACCATTCACTTCTATATCAAATCCAACCGATGTTACAGGAGCTCGAAGTTTAATTGATACATTTTCGTAAAGTACATAATTTCCTGCTTCATTGGCATTGACTATGTATTCTGACCAAGTTCCAGGATCGTTATAGGTTGCTTGACTCCCGGAGACAACAACTCCATAAGCATCGCTGTATTGGTTTGCAACAATTAAACATGGAACGGTAGGTGCCGGAATAATTTCGAAAAGTCCAATTGCAATATTACTTACTTGATTGGATTTAATAGCAATGGCTTTAATAGTTGTTGTTTGAGTAAGAGTGAGGCCGGTTACATTATTAAAGATGGCAGAATTTAGATTAGGTTCATAACCATCAGTTGTATACCTGATTTCTGCACCAGATTCAACAGCAAATTGCACATTTACTCTTGCGTTGTATTTTCCTGTTTTGGAAATAAATATTGGAGTCGCAATTGGAAAAGTAGTAGTGGGTAATTTTATTTCAAACCAATTTAAACAGGGAGACCCGTTTTTCCAACCTAACAAAATTGCTTGTTTGCCTTTGTTAAATGGAATTGAGATATTGTAACTTTCCCATTTTCCACGTCCAGTACCGATAAATGACACAGTATTTAATGTGTCACCCTGTAAACTCATTATGGCTAAGGTATTACTTATACCTGCATCGCCTGACAATCTGAAGCTAATCGGATAAATTCCATTATCAGGAAAATCAATATCGTATTCACCTCTACTTGTTATATTTAAAAATGAATGAAGATATTTGGTTGGACTACTATCGAGTGGATCTTGTGAATCGCCATCAATAGGCACGTTAAGAAACTTTGAATTTTCTGCTTCAATTCTTGTTGGCAATGTATAGGTTGTCCAAGGTGTTAAATACGAATCGGGTTGTACAATATTATTCCGATTTTTTTTTTGAGCAATATACAAATCTGAAGGTGAAATTGATAGACCATTTGCTTCAACCAAACATTCCGATGAAGTGCTGGAAGTTGCGAACGCATTTATAATTCCCACTAAGGCACCTTTTGGTAATGTGGTGGCAGGTACTATGGTGGAGTTATTCGTACCTTTTACTTCGACATTCCAATGAACAAACCGACCACCGATTTGTGGTCCAGCTTCGCCTGCACCTCCATTACCACCTGCAACCTGAACTTTTATATTCGTACGAATACATTCGGCGGGCATTAATTTATGCGTGTCGAAGCATCCGTTTACAACAAGTCCATTGTGCCAGGCAGAGCCCATAGAATAATCTTCTATACTTATTCCATGGTCAAATTGACCATATCCATTCAGCTCAAAATTCTCAAATAGAATATCCTGCGATTGAACGCGGCAATTAAAACCATGGTGAACACTTTTTGCTTGGTCTTTTCCTAATGCGCTTACACCAGTAACGGTAATATTTTTTGAAGCCGAGATACCAACAGATGTTTCTGCATCGTAAATTGTTACATTTTTTATGAAGCAATTGGTTGCATTATTCAGATAAATTCCATTCCATCCTTTTTCGCGATTGTGGTTTGCATTACGCCAATTACCATTTGCATAGTCACTTGCATAATCTTTTTCAAGTTCTACATTCAGGTTTTCTACTCCAGATTCTTGAATTAAATCTCCGAGACCCATAATTTTACATTCCCATTCGGAGCGCAAAGGCATACGTAGCGGTTGTTTTAAAGTTATCACATTTCCATTAACCGATTCTATTTGCGTTACCCAATCAATGTATGGTCGCTTTGTTGGTGATATCCAGTCAGTTCCTGTACCCCATGGATAAGAAGCAGCAAAAGCCCCATCCCCTACAATAAATTTTTGGAGACTCCAGTTAGCGGGGTTAGCATATCGTATGGATATAAATAGATTGGGTGTTAATTTTGAAGCATCGGCTACGGTAAATGAGAAACTTCCCCGATTTTCGTTCGATTGAATCAATGTGAGTTGTTCTTTGACATTCCATAATTCTTTTTCCGCCATATACACTTTGTCTGAATTTATTCCTAACCATGAAGCATTTATATTTACTGTTGGGTCAGTTGTAAGATACGTATTTTTGGTTTCGGGTGTAATCCAAATCATACCTCCACACCACGACCACATTCGTTGATCAAGAGCGTTTGTAGTCGTAACAGAAAAATTTTCAGCATATCCGGTTGTAAGGGATTTTGTAAACCGAATCTTGGTTCCCGTTTTACTTTGTCCTCGTAAAATTACATTACTACCATGAATAAACAGAACCTGTGAACATTGATATGTACCATCGGGTAAGTAAACAATTCCACCGCCAGCATCTTTGGCCGCTTTTAGAGCAAGTTTAATGGCCTCAGTATCGTCAGCGACGCCATTACCTACCGCATTGTATGGAGCACTTTTTATATTTAACATTGTTGAACTACCTGTTGGCAAGGCAATATCACCATTATGATAACCAGCATAACTACAATTTGGTATATTGCTATGTGCATTTTGATTAGCTGCATACTCTGTCCAAAGATTTGGTGTTGATTGAGCAAAAAGAAAATGAGGTAAGAATGTCAATAGAAATACTGCTAAATTCTTCATATGTATTGATTTAAAAATGAAATTTCAATTTTTGATAAGTATATCGTGTCAAAACATTAATAAGACGTCATTAATAGGGATTCTCCCTAAAAAAAATATAATTTTTTTATAACAAAGCAAGATAGTAAAAACAAAAAAATATGTTAATTATAGCTATCTACCAACGACATCAATGACAAGGGAGGCAATTTTGCTGTTTTATCGGTTGGTGAAAATCTGATTTTGTATTCCTCACCAGGTAATAAATCAAAATAATTATCACTGAAAAAGCCTTCTGTATAGGGGAAATTAAGGTAAATATTTTTTGACAAGACATTTGTTCTGAGACTGATGTTCCATACATTATTACCTTTCTCAATTTTCGAGATAATATTAGGTTTTGAAAGCTCAAGATTTTTAGGCTGTGTAAAGAAATAAATGTTCTGAGCAACTAATGCATTTTTCGTTTTTAGTTTCAATGTCAGATAGTTTCCATTCACGTTTTGGGTCAAATCTTTCGTTTTTTCGTTTACTAATTTTGTTACTGAATTAGATTTCAGCGACACCGGAACTAATTTCCGTTGAAGCTCTTTCCCGTTAAAATCGCAAACAGTCATTTCCAATTCAGCCGAAATACTTGAAAGTTTATCCGACACAATACTTATATTTGTAAACTCACCATTAGCATACGCGGAAATGATAATTGGCTCGAAGTTGTCTTCGTAAAAGAACATAAAATGCAATAGTATTCAGACACTTCCAATGAAATACTTTAGTTTCAAAACGAATTTAAATTGCTTTAAATGCATCTAGTCAAGCATTGGTTCTTTATTTTAGGATTTGAAACAACTTCAAAGCATAAATCAAATTCTTATTTGGAGAGCAGTAATTCTACCAGATTTTTTGC
>JBBQCZ010000165.1:0-7931 GCA_038319215.1 Bacteroidales bacterium
TTGGTCGCAACAAACGGAAGTGAATAAAAAACTCAAAATTGTAGCAATTAGTTTGGATGATACAGATTTGGATATTATAGCTTGGGAGCAGAAGAAAAAAGAGCTAACAGGATGGGAACACCTCCATGATTCAGAAGGCGTACGCAGCAAAGTGGCAGAGGATTATTATATTTTGGCTACCCCCGTAATGTTTTTATTGGATAAAGACAAAAAGATAATTGCTCAACCTTTGAGTTTAGAGGAATTGGAAAAAACTATAGAATATTTTGAAACAACAAAATAATAAACAAGAAAATTTCTAAGCAGAATAAACTCATGATAATGGCTTTCTAATAAATAGGAAATCTAATTATTACAGGAATAAAAATGATTTTTTATTAAAGACAAACAGCAAAAGTGATATAGAATGAACAAAACATTATGGAAATCCTTTGTATTCTGATAGCACAATATATACAATTATGCATACAGACAACTACTATTATATCCCCTTATCTTCATATGTAACCAAGCCAATTTCTAAAGATTCCTTTTATATAAAATATAGTATAATAAAAATTTATAGTGACTTTAATGAAGTTTGAAATAACATTTATTGATTCAAAACCCTTGTAATTTCATGTTGAACCTTTCAACCCCTTGCAAACCCTTTTCAAACCTTTTAAGCCTTTTAAGCCTTTTAAGCAAAATAAAACTTCATCTTTACAATACGTTAATGAAGAACTAATCAAGAGCCTAAAAAGACAAAGGCTCGAAATTTAGTTGAACGACTTATTAAACATCAGGATGCAGTTTTGGCTTATGCTTTTAATGAAGAAGTTCCTTTTACAAATAACCAGGCGGAAAGAGATCTGCGACCAGTAAAGCTAAAACTCAAAATATCCAACTGCTTCCGCTCTGAAGATGGGGCTAAAATATATGCTAGAATCGAAAGTTTTATTTCCACTGCACGCAAAAACAATAAAAATATTTTTGAAGAATTGAAGAATACTTTCAATGGTCAAAATTTTTTAACTTTGCAGGGCACCTAAATAATTACCATTTCTTTTAGGTAAATGAAATCACACTTATAACTTAAATATTGATGAATATTTTTCGCTGACAAATCGGGAAAGTTGAAGATTAAAAAAGAATAAATTAAAAAAAAACTCACACTTGAGTTGGTCGAGTTTTATCACATTTTCCATATCGTACTTTAGTACTATTTTTTTTAAGAATTGTTCTCGTTCTTTTCAAATTTGAATCTTTCGGGTTCCTTTGCATTGAATTACAACCTTTTGCATCATCTTGTATAGCAGTAGATTAGAGTGTTTAGTGTATCTTTACAGCATGAAAAATAAGAAAATATTTAACACTAGTGAGCTTGCCAATGAGTGTGGTGTAAGCAAAGAAATAATGTATAGTTATAGTAAGACACGCAACTTTTAAGGAGGCCAGATATGAATGAAATAAGCATTTTTGAGCACTTCAACAAGGTCGTTGCCAATAAAACATTAGATACTATAATTGAGCAGATCCGTATAGGTACATTTAAAGAGCCTGTAGAGAAATTGAGGCTACTGCTCCAACAAGGAAATGAAAAGGAATATACGGCAAGGAAAAAGTCCTTGCCCGCCTTTACACCTTGTGGAAAGTTCGAGGGTGGTCGTAAAACAGAATTCCTTAAAGAATATTCACGAATTATAATTCTCGACCTGGATAAGCTTGATAATGTTCAGGATGTAAAACTGAAAGCGGCATCATGTAAATACACGTATTCATGTTTTATCAGTCCCAGTGGTAAAGGATTGAAAATTCTAGTTCGAACAGATAATAGCATTAAAAAGCACAAGTATGCTTTTATGAAAACACAAAAATATTACGAAAGAATGTTAGCTGTTACTATTGATCCTTCAGGTAAGGATGTTACAAGACTCTGTTTTCTCTCTTGGGACCCGGAAATATACTACAACAAAAAATCTGAAACTTTTAAAATTGAACAAACTATGAGCATAAACAGAGATGTAGATAAACTAATTGAACAAATAAATAGCAAAAAGATAGACATTACCGGTTCTTATGATGACTGGTTAAAAATAGGCTTTGCAATTGAAAGTGAGTGCGGCGAAACAGGTCGCTCTTATTTCCATGAAATAAGCAAATATAATTCCGATTACAGTGTAGAAAATTGCAACGACCAATACAATAAATGCATGAGCAACAATAACAGCGGTGTAAGCATTAAAACATTGTTTCATATTGCAAAACAGCATGAAATCACGGTTAATTCAAACAGAAAGAAAAATAGTGTAACAAATAAAAATACAAAATCAAATATTGAAGAAAAAACTAAGATAACATCAAATAAATTTATAATTGCAGAGAAATATCTTAATCAAAGATATGATATACGATATAATACTGTAAGTAATAAGTTTGAATAAAAGGAAAAAGCGAAAGAACTGTATGAAGATTTAAATGAAAATAATCTATACATTAAATTACAAAAAGATAACATCAATTTAAGCCTGAATAATTTAGTAGCTTTATTGAAGTCTGATTTTGTAAATAGGCATGATCCTTTTGTGGAGTATTTTGAAAAACTGCCTGCTTGGGATAGGAAAACTGACCATATAGCATATCTATGTAGTTTTATTAAGGCAAAAGACCAAAAATGGTTTAATCACCATT
The DNA here is from genome assembly GCA_038319215.1 of Bacteroidales bacterium. Lineage (GTDB taxonomy): Bacteria > Bacteroidota > Bacteroidia > Bacteroidales > ML635J-15 > Bact-19. The sequence continues at coordinate 2,671 of JBBQCZ010000165.1, forward strand.
TTAAAAAGTGGTTGGTGAGAGTAGTAAAAACCGCAACACAACCGGAATCATACAATAAACAAGCATTTGTATTAGTGAGTAATAAGCAAAATTCGGGTAAATCAACTTTTGTCGTTTTTTATGTCCAAGAGCGCTTACACAATATATTGCAGAAAATATTGGCACTGATAAAGATAGTCATGTAGCGATAACTGAAAATTTTCTTATAAATCTCGATGAACTTTCACAAGCTGATAAGGCAGAGCTTAATGCATTTAAATCTATGTTTTCTAAGGACAAAGTAAAAGCGAGGCTTACATACGACAAAAGAGCATCAATACATATCAGGAGAGCAAGTTTTATTGGGTCAACCGATAAATGGGAATTTCTTACTGACGAAAACGGAAGTGTTAGATGGTTGTGCATGGAAATAGATTCTATTGATTGGAATTACAGCAAAAAAGTAGATATGGATAAAGTATTTTCTATGGTTTGGCATTTATCAAAAGACAGAAACTTTCAATCGGAGCTTATAAAAGAAGAGATTGAAGAGAATGAAAGAATAAATAAAAAGTTTCAGATTTCATCACCCGAGGCAGATTTAATTGAACGATTTTTTGAGCCATCTGATGAAGAAAACGGAGAGCAATTTTATAATGCAACAGAAATTTTGGAATACATCATGAATAAGACTTCAATAAAACTAGCTCCTGAGAAAGTTGGAAAATCGTTGAGGTTTTTAAATTATGAACGTATCTCTAGAAAGCAGGATGGTAAAGTAAAACATGGGTATTGGCTTAAAATAACACCAACAAAACAATAATAAAAATGGTTTTAACCTATAACCTTATAACTTTATTCAATAAAAGTCAGAATATAAGGTAGTTATAAAGGTTATAAGATAATAATTTTAACTTATAACCTACTTGCAACCTATAACCTAAAAAAACGGTTGCAAGTTACAAGTTGGTAGCAAGTAGTGATTTTAGTTAAAAAAGAGTATTATAATATTGATATATAGTCTTTTAGCAATAGAGGTTATAAGGTTATAAGTAGCAAATGAGAAAAAAAGTTTTTATAAAAAAGAAATTGAAGCAAATTCTAGTCCATATTTCCCATTATTTGCTGCTATAATATTATAATTTTGACCATCCAATGCATCCGCAATTGCCGCAATATTTGAAGGCTCATCGTCAATAATAAGTATTTTAGGTAATTCTTTACTCATATTTTACAAATGTACTAAATTTATACAAAATTTAGTAATAAATAAGTGTGTTTTTAACAATTAATGTAATTAACAATTAATATCTAATTAAATTATTTGATAACTTGAAATTAATAATTGCAAAGAAATAAAAGCTATTTTTGTGATGCCAGATTGTTATCAAATTTTTAAAAATGAATAATTCAATAAAGTTTTTGTTCGGTTTTATTATTCTGTTTAGTTCGGAGTTTGCTTTTACTCAAAATATTTTTGAGCAAAAAACACATAAAGAAATAATTAGTACTCTCAATAGTTTCAACAAATTAGAAAATAAAGAATCAGATGCAGCTATAATGCAGCTAAAGTCAGCAATGCTTCTCTCTTATAAGATAAAATATTTGGATGGCTATCTTTATTCCGGTTTTCAATTAGCCGATATTTATAAAAGCAAAGGGATGTTCAAGGATGCTCTTACCACGATAAACAACCTTATGGCATTTGAGAAAGTAAAAAACAATAAATTTTTAACCGCAAAATGTCTATTAAAAAAGGGCGAAATATACAGAGCTTCTTATAGCTTAGATATGGCATTAACAAATTTATTTTCAGCTTTAAGCATGTTCAATGAACACAACTCGAGTTTTGGCAAAGCAAAGTGTTATAATCGAATTTCTGCGGTATATTTCGAAAATAAAGAAATGAAACTTGCTGAACTTTATGCAGATAGTTCAAATATCTTTGCTGTAAAAAACAATGATTATAAATTATTGTCAAGCAATGCTGAGTTGAAAGGTGCGATATTCCGTAGAACAAATAAATACAGTTTAGCTATTTCAAGCTTAGAAAAAGCCAAAGAATATCTCTATTTGAATAAAGACACTGTTGATATACCTAATATTTACAATAATTTTGCGTACACCTACTTCGAAATGGGTGAGATAAACCTAGCAATTCAATATGCAAAACAAGCATTTGACATAGCAGTAGCAACGGATATTTTCGTTTATAAAACAAATTCTGCACAAATACTTGCAGAATGCTATATGACTACAAACAGAATTGAAATCGCATTTGACTATCTGAGAATGCGCGATTCTATGGTATTTGTTGGGCACTTAGCCGACGATAATAAGTTGTTAATGGATATGTATGAAAAATTAGCTCAGGAAAACAACGAAAAGCAAGTTGTAATTCTTGAAAATAAGAACGAACTTAAAGATGTTACTATAAAACAACAAAAATATATTCCTTTTCATAGGCATATTTTTTATTTCAATTGGAATTCTAATATTTTTTATTCTCAGAGAAAGACATTCTTTAGCCAAGCTAAATAAAATATTGAAGTCTCAAAATAACGAAATTGAACAGCAAAAAATTGAAATTACTAATGCCTATGTTAAGTTACAAGAGGTTGAATCCTTAAAAGAATCTCTTAGTTCAATGATTGTTCACGATTTGAAGAACCCAATAAACAGTATCATTAATATCCCCGATTTATACGATGATGAAAATCTGAAAGATTATATTAAAACAATCGGATTCTCAATGCTAAATTTAGTAACTAATATTTTGGAGATTCAAAAGTATGAAAGCAATGAAATTATACTTTTTTTCGATAAAATTAATGTAAAACCCTGTCTAGAAAACATTTTAAAACAAGTAGTAATGCTTGCCAATCAAAAAAATATTAATATCGAATTATTTATAAGCCAAGATTTAATAATTCATGGCGACAAAGAAATGTTTGAGAGAATAGTTATAAATCTACTGACTAATGCAATTAAATTTGCTCCTAGTAATTCTCAAATTAAAGTTTTCACAAAATCTGAAAACAAATTAGAAAAGTTTTTCATCACCGATATGGGGGCTGGCATACCTGAAAACCTAGAAACTGAACTTTTTCAAAAATATAAACAAATAATGGCTGTTCATAGTGGCCTAATAAAATCTACTGGATTAGGCCTTGCATTTTGCAAACTCGCGGTGGAAGCACATGGTGGAGAAATTGGATATTTTCGAGAAAACGAAACCAGTCATTTTTGGTTTACTTTACCTTTGATATCCAAAGAAAACAACTCAATTACTTCTAAAATAGATCATTTTAAGAAATCTGAAATATCAAAGGACATTCAAATTATTGCAAATAACATTTTACCAGAACTAAATAAACTAAAGATATTCGAAATATCTCAAATTATTGCGTTAATAAATCAAATAGAAAATAATGAGGCCGAATTTAAGCAATGGAAAAAGCAAGTCCTTCAGGCTGTATATGCTGGAAATGATAAACTGTATCGATTGTTAATAAAAACAGATGAATGAAATACTTAGAACTGCATTGTATTTTACCCGATTAACTAGTTTATCATCCCGAAGTTATTTAAGCATAATTATAAGTTCACCTGTTTATAAGAAATTGTCTGTTAGAAATTACAATACTACAAATAAATTACTGAAAATAATAAATCAACTTTAACGAGATCATATTAATAAAAACCCGTTATCTTAGCATTAATTATAAATCCATGTTTATGAAAAACATATTGTTTACAATTTCAATTCTTATTAGCTCAATAATTTTATTTTCACAAAATGACATCCATACAGGAATTACAAAAACTGAATTTTGCAAAATAAATCCTGAACTAACTGGAAGCATTTACGAAAATACTGAAACATTCACTATTCCATCAAATATGTTCGGGCTAGAAGATGAATGGGCATTTCGGTTTGAGAATGACACTCTAACGTGGATTTTTTTTCATAAATATAATGATAGCATTACCAAAGAAAATTTTGATTTATGCTTAAGCTCTACTGAACAGATTATTGCAAAATATACCGAGCAATACGGAAATCCTGATACAACAATTGTGGGAGATAGAAATTTTGTTGACCCATACGAAAAATGGCATTGGGGTTACGATGTGATTGAAGCTAGATGGAACAATGTAAATGGAATGAAACTAAAAGTAGAATTCGACTTCTTTGGTGGAAAAGGAGTTTTCAACTTTATGGTAATAGTAAATTTCTTTGATAAGGATTATCCATATTTTAACTAAACTTTTAAATATTTTTCTTTAAAACGGCAAACGGATAATAAAAAAACACGTGTGATTTTCACAATTTTACTTTTTTTACTATCTTTGGTTTTCAAACTTAAAAAACTTTGACAATGGAAGATTTTAACCATCCCGATCCACAAAACGAAAGAAGGACAAATCAGGAACCAGCTACTCAAAATACTCAGCCGGAATCCCAACAGCCTATTCCGCCAGTTGCTCCTGTTAGTCAACCTCAGTATCAACAGCAGCCTGTTCCGCCAGTTGCTCCTGTTAGTCAACCACAGTATCAGCAGCCGCCTCAGCAAAATTATCAACAGCCGCAGCAGCAAACTTATCAATCACCGCCTCAACCTCAACCGGTATATCAACAGCAATATCAAAATCAGCAGCCCCAACAAGTTCATTATCAACAAAAACCAACAGTATTCCCTGCTGTAAAGACAGGAGAATGGATGTTATCAATGTTTTTATTGGGAATTCCATTAATTGGATTTATTATGCTACTAGTTTGGGCTTTCAGCTCCGACACAAACCCAAGCAAATCATCGTGGGCAAAAGCAACCTTGATTTGGGGAATTATTGCAACTGTTGTATGGGTAGTTGTTTATCTTATAATTTTTTTGGTAGCGGGAATCTCTTTTAACAATATTAATCTGTAATAAATTTTCGGCAAAATAATTGCAGACATCACAACTCGAATTATAAATGACTAATTAAATAATACTATTATGAAGAAAATTTTTGCACTCAGTTTTATTCTGATTATTTGCGCAAGCATAAGTTTTGCCCAGTCAACCAAAGTTAAAATTGAAACAACTAAAGGCACAATTACGGTGATGCTCTATGATGGAACTCCAGTACATCGCGACAACTTTATTAAACTTGCTGAATCCGGTTTTTACGAAGGTCTTTTGTTCCATCGCGTAATAAGTACTTTTATGATTCAGGGCGGTGATCCAGAATCTAAAGATGCCCCTGAAGGTAAAATGCTTGGCAACGGTGGCCCAGGC
>JBBQCZ010000166.1:0-7811 GCA_038319215.1 Bacteroidales bacterium
ATCAGTCCAATATTTAAGAGTGCACTTCTTTTTCAGATTGGATTTGATGTAAAGTACCATTCTTCAACTTACGGATACGCATATATGCCAGCTTTAGGAGCATTTTATCTACAGACAGATAATAAATTCGGATCTTATCCAAACGCGGGTTTTTATGTTGTTGCAAAAATAAAGAGATTCCGTGGATTTCTAAAAATAAGCAACTTCAACAGCACGTTCATGACAAGAACATATTACTTAGTTGATCGCACACCAGACAACCCATTTTCGTTTAATTTTGGCATTTCTTGGGAGTTTTACGACTGATAATCAAAACCTTACACAATAATTTATTTTGTTTTCAGTTTTTCCTTAACTTGCGTCCGATAATAAAACGGCATTTTCTTTAAATGAAAAATTTTAAAAGACTTACAATATTTCTTGTTGCATCAACTGTTTTGTTGTTTGGCTTTTTGCTAACACGTTATTTCCTCACACAAAAGAATAATTATGAAAGCGCAATTGACTATCCTGAAATAGCAAAAGACAGTGTTTTACGAGTTGTTATAAGCACAAATCCAATTGATTATTTTATTTATCAAGGTCAACCTATGGGTTTTCAACTAGAAATTCTTGAAGATTTTGCATTAGAGCATAATTTAACCTTGGAAACAATCGTAGAAAACGACACAGAGAAAGGCATGCAAATGCTGCTTAATAGAGAATGTGATATATTGGCTCAGAGTGCAATAAACACTGCAAATAGAGATTTAGTTGTCGAATTTACAGTTCCATTAAGACAAACGAAGCAAGTTTTGGTTCAGAGAATTCCCGATGAGCAATTAGGTTCTGACACTCTTATTCGCGACCTGTCTGATCTTAAATTAAAAACTCTATACATTCAAAAAGGAAGTGCAAATTTGAATTCACTAAAAAATCTGGCGAGCGAAATAATACAAAATTTTTATGTAGTTGAAATTGATTCAATGTCGCCAGAGCAAATGATAAAAAATGTATCGGATGGTAATTTCGATTACGTAGTTTGCAATTATAATATTGCTAAAATATCGCAAAGTTACTATCCCAATATTGATATTAAAACCGACATGAGTTTCCCTCAAAACATTTCGTGGTGTGTGCGACCAGAATCGGAGATTTTACTAGACACACTTAATATTTGGCTGGGAAATTACATGAAACTAGATGAGTATTCTCGGCTTGTTAGAAAATATATTAATAACAACCGCATACTTGTTGACATTAACAGCGAATTTTATTCTGGAAACGAAGGTAAAATAAGTAAATACGATAATTTAATAAAAAAACACAGTAATTTAATTGGCTGGGATTGGAGATTGATAGCCTCACTAATTTACGAAGAATCTAGATTTAAAGTCTCAACAGAGAGCTGGGCTGGAGCCTATGGAATTATGCAACTTTTACCGACAATTTATCAAAAATATACAAGTTCAAAATACCAAGGAATAGAATCAGAAATATATGCTGGAATAAACTATCTCGACTATTTAGACACTCGACTCGCTTCAGAAATAACGGACTCAATTGAACGGATTAAGTTCGTATTGGCTTCATACAATATTGGGCCAGGTCATATTGATGATGCTATAAGTTTAACGAAAAAGTACAAAAAAAAACCTGCATCTTGGCAAGATGTTTCATATTATTTGATTAACCTATCCAATCCAAAATTCTACAACGACACTTTGGTTAAGCATGGATATTTTCCTGGTATTTACTCTGTTGAGTTTGCAAATTCAATTACTAACAGATATAAGCACTACGTGAATATTATTCCGAAATAAATTAGGGGTTAGTCTGCCGCTACGAATTTCCAAAAGATTATTTTATTCCAGAAACCTTTTTAATTTCATTTAGTTTATTGAGTGCTTCGAGAGGTGTAAGACTATCAATATCCAAACCTTGTATTTCTTTTCGGATTTGCGACAACACTGGGTCGTCGAGTTGAAAAAAACTCAGTTGATATCCATCTCGGTTAGGAGCAATTTTCTCTACCGGTTTATTCAATAAGTTTCCAGTTTTCACATCTTTTGAGCCGCCTTCCAACTGTTCGAGAATCTTCTTTGATCTGTAAACGATTGACTTTGGCATACCCGCCATTTGGGCGACATGAATACCAAAACTATGTTCGCTTCCACCTGGTTGAAGTTTTCTAAGGAAAATTACTTTATCTTTAGTTTCCTGAACCGAAACATTGAAGTTTTTTATTCGGTTAAAGGATTTTTCCATTTCGTTTAACTCGTGATAATGCGTTGCAAACAAAGTTTTTGCTTTTGCTGTTGGATGCTCATGAATATATTCTGCAATCGCCCAAGCAATGCTAATTCCATCGTAAGTACTAGTTCCGCGACCTAGTTCGTCGAGAAGAATAAGACTTTTGGGCGAAATATTATTCATGATACTTGCCGCTTCGAGCATTTCAACCATAAAAGTAGATTCGCCCATCGAAATATTATCCGATGCTCCTACCCGAGTAAAAACTTTATCTACCACTCCCAGTTCAGCTGATTGAGCAGGAACGAAACTTCCAGTTTGTGCCATAATGCAAATAAGAGCTGTTTGTCTTAGCAAAGCAGATTTACCAGACATATTTGGACCAGTAATCATCATAATTTGCTGAGTACTATCGTCGAGGTAAACATCATTTGAAATATATTCTTCACCAAAAGCCAAGCGTTTTTCGATAACAGGGTGACGCCCACCTTTAATATCTAAAACATTACTATCGTTTAATTTCGGTCTGCAATAATTATTTAGTAAAGCTGTTTTCGAAAATGAAAGAAGACAATCCAACTTACCGATAAGATTTGCATTTGTTTGAATTGCTCCAATAGAATCAGCAATACTCATTACAACATCGTTGAAAAGCCGATTTTCGATGCTCTGAATCTTTTCTTCTGCACCTAAAATTTTCTCTTCGTATTCTTTAAGCTCTTCGTTGATGTATCTCTCAGCCGAAACCAATGTTTGTTTTCTTACCCATTCTTCTGGGACCTTATCTTTATGTGTATTGCGAACTTCAAAATAATAACCAAATACGTTATTAAAACTGACTTTTAATGAGCTAATACCAGTTCTTTCGCTTTCACTTTTTTCAAGATTTTCGAGAAATTCTTTTCCATGATAAGCTATTGTTCTTAGATCGTCAAGTTCTTCAGATACACCATCAGCAATAACATTACCACGGTTTAACAAATTAGGACAATCGGGTTTAATTTCATTACCAATTTTTTCTCTAATTTCATCACATGGATTGAACTGCACAGCCAGCATCTTTAGCAAAGGACTGTCAGAATTTTTGCAGGCTTCAATTATTGGAATAATAGCATCGAGTGAATTTTTTAATGAAATGGTTTCTCTCGGATTTATTCGCAGCACAGCAACTTTTGATGCAAGTCGTTCAATATCACTGATTTTTGAAAGCTGATTATGAATTACACCACGAAAATCTTCATTTTTTATCAGATAATCAACGATATCAAGTCTTTCGTTAATTGCCTCCGGATTTTTTAGCGGTAATCCCACCCATCTTTTGAGCAGACGTCCACCCATCGAAGTAATAGTAGAATCAATAATATCGACAAGGCTTTTTCCGCCTTCGCTTGTAGAATTAAATATTTCTAGATTTCGAATTGTAAATCTATCAAGCCACACATATTTATCTTCGTCGAGGCGAGCAAGACTTTTAACATGATCGCGGCTTAAATGCTGAGTAAAATCAAGATAATCAAGAATTGCTCCAGCAGCAATAACTCCGGCGGTAAGTTTTTCGACACCAAAACCCTTTAAACTAGAAGTTTTAAATTGTTGTGTTAATTTATCGGTTGCATTTTCGAATGTAAAAACCCAATCGTCCATTCCAAAATTGATATTGCTATCTTTAAAAGTCTCGTGAAATAGTTTCTTTTTGTTTTTCTCGAAGATAATCTCTTTGGGTTTAAAGTTTTGCAAAAGTTTATCTATATATTCCTTATTCCCCTGCGAAACAATAAATTCTCCAGTAGAAATATCGAGAAAAGAGATTCCGAAAATCTGTTTATCCATGTAAATGCTTGCCAGAAAATTATTTTCTTTCTGTTCAAGTACGTTATCGTTCATCGAAATACCAGGAGTAACAAGTTCAGTAATTCCACGTTTAACAATGGTTTTTGTCATTTTGGGATCTTCCAGTTGCTCACAAATAGCAACGCGCATACCAGCACGAACAAGTTTTGGAAGATAAGTATCAAGAGAATGGTGCGGAAAACCAGCAAGATCGACATATTGAGCTACTCCATTTGCTCTTTTAGTAAGAGTAATACCCAGAATACCACTAGCTTTCACAGCATCTTGGTCAAATGTTTCGTAAAAGTCACCAACTCTGAATAACAAAATAGCATCAGGGTGTTTTGCCTTGATACTGTTATATTGTTTCATTAGTGGGGTTTCGACTGGCTTCATATATTTACTGTTAAATCAAAATAGCTGGTAAATATACAACTATTAGTCTGGTCTTAAATCAAATGTTGACTGTTTGTTGAAAAGTTGCAGAATTTTTAGTCACTTGGATTACAAATTCTAGTTAGCATGGGACACTCGGATTACAAATCACAACTGTTCGAAACATGAATTATATTGATGTCCCATAGCTTTTATAGTTATTATTAATCTAATCGAAATTGCAATCGCTATTTGCTCTATTTTCCCTATTTTATCCTAACTTTTTTACTTGATAAAAAAAGTTACAAAAAAATCAAGGCAAAACGATGCTACCCAACGCACCTCGAGACGAAACAAAAGAATTGCATGTCGACCTTGGCCTAAAACAAATGCCATACACCTCTGTCCACTTCTAAAAAATTTGTTTTAGGAAACGACATGTCGGCTCGACACAATTCTAATTGTTTCGCTCTCACCGCTTGAGCTGCCCGCCGTTTTACCAGGCCAGCCCACGGAGCTTCGAATGCTATTCTTAGCTTAATTGGAAACATTTAAGCTCGTAAAAATTATTAAAATTTAAGGTTTCAAACACTAGTGATTACAAATCCTATTGATCCAGAAATTAATGCAACTTATTCTGAATCTTTTAACAATATTTCTTTAGCATCAAAGATCATATTAAGCATTTCGTCGTTTACAATGGGAAAAGACAAATTTAATGATTGTAGCTTTTGAACAATAATTTCGCTCACCAGAAAGCGTGAAAACCATTTATGATTTGATGGAATCACATGCCATGGAGCAGCCTCAGTCGAAGTATTTTGCAACATTTGTTCGTAGGTAATCATATACTTATCCCAGTGTTCTCTTTCTTTTATGTCGGCAGACGAAAATTTCCAGTTTTTTTCTTGCAAGTCAATTCGTTTGAGAAATCTTTTTTTCTGTTCCTTTTTTGAAATATTTAAGAAAAACTTTAAAACCACAATGCCATTATCGGTTAGGTACTTTTCGGAATTATTAAAATGACTATATCTTTCGTTCCAGAATTTATCTGAGTTAAGATAATCGAGTGGCAATTTCTGTGCATTGAGATATTCTGGATGAACACGACAAACTAGTACTTCCTCGTAATACGAACGATTAAAAATTGCAATATTCCCACGTTCGGGCAAATATTTATTGCATCGCCACATATAATCATGGTCAAGTTCCTCGGTAGAAGGCGACTTAAAACTTTTAACCTGACAACCTTGAGGATTTACCGAAGCCATAACGTGTTTTATTATGCCGTCCTTACCCGCAGCATCCATTGCCTGCAAAATAATAAGCACACCATATTTATCGTGAGCATAAAGTTTTTCCTGAAGTCCAGATAAAAGCTTGACATTGGCTTCTAACTTTTCATCAGCATCTTGCTTATGCTCGTATTCTCCAGTATCCGAACTTGAAAAATCAGAAAGTTTCTGAGTATTTTTAAACTGATAATCTTTAATCTTAATCATTTTGATTTTTTTAGTAAAGTTACGAAATTTGTGAATAATTTAAGCATTTGTCTTAATTCACTGAAAAATAAATAAAATTTTACCACTTCCCAAAAACTCACTATTTTAGCAAAAATATTTTTTCTTGAAAAAAATTGGTTTAATATCTGATACTCATGGCTTTATTGATCCGGAAATTCTGGATTTTCTTAAAGAAGTTGATGAAATATGGCATGCCGGCGATATTGGCAACGAAGAAAGCTTGGATAAACTCGAAGCTTTTAAGCTAGTGCGTGCAGTATATGGAAATATTGATGATTTTAAAATCAGACAACGAACCACAGAACATCTTAAATTTGAAATCGAAGGTAAAAAAATCTGGATTACTCATATAGGAGGTTACCCAGGGCATTATGCAAGTCACTTAAGAAGCGAAATAATTCAAAATCCACCAGACGTGTTTATTACTGGTCATTCGCACATTCTGAAAGTCATAAATGATAAGAAACTTAATTTGCTTCACATTAATCCGGGTGCAGCTGGGAACAAAGGCTGGCATAAATTTGTTACTGCTGTAAGATTCGAAATTACAAATGGAGAAATTAAGAATTTTGATATTTTTGAGAAGAAAAGATGAAGAAGTGCACTAAAGTACTTGGAGTGCACTAGAGTGCTTAAATTGAAAAGTTATGGGTAAAAATAAAAAACATAAAGCAGAGAATTCGAATAAAAATGAAGAGAATTCGAAGTGCATGAAATGCTCTAAGAGAGACAAATGTACTAAAACTAAAAAATGCTAAATTAAAGCCGCAAGGCTTGGCGCCCTAAGTACTTTAGACACTTTAGGCACTCCAAGTACTCTAGGCACTGTTATTATGAAACAAGACTACAAAGACAAAATCCTAAACGTTCAACATCTGGTTGAGAAATACGACATTCCATCTTTTTCGTGTACACAGACGTTTTACACACAACACCATGTTATTCCATGTTTAGCTGTAATTCTTACAAGCGAAGATCCTGGAAGTGTATCATACACAAGAGGAATCAAGCGTTTCTGTGCGGCAAACAATGTTGAGTGTAAAGATTTCCTTGTTAACTCGGCTGATGATTTAAGCGACACAATTCAAAAGTTGAATGAGGATTCATCCGTTCATGGGATAATGATAATGTATCCAACAGGTTATGGAGTTAAAGACACCACATTTATGAACATGGTTAATCCCATAAAAGATGTTGAGGGTCTTCATAATACAAATTTAGGTTATTTGGTGCAGTACGAAAAATTTCGTGATGCCGAACAATTGCTAAAACTAGTTATTCCGCCAACGGCAAAAGGAATTCTCAGTATTTTAAAAAGATATTATATCGATTTTGAGGATTTTTACAAACAACGCGGTTTTTATCCCGAAAATGTAAAACACAATCCTTTCGACTTGGAAGGAAAACGTGTTACTGTAATAAATGATTCGCTGGCAGTTGGCAGATCATTGGCATTAATGCTGCTAAATGAGAATGCTTATGTTCAGGTTTGTCATCAATTTACGCCATTCGAAAAAACTTTGGAAAGCGTTAGTCTCTCCGACATTGTTATTTCTGCGGTTCCTTCAAATAAATTTAAAATTCCTAGCGAATATATTCCAGAGAATTCAATAATTATTGATATTTCGTTTGAAGGTAATTTTGATTATCCTTCTGTTTTTGAAAAATGCTATAAGATTGCGCCTCGCTGGGATTTGGTTGAAAAAGGGAATAGAATAAATGATATGACTCTTAATAGACTGATTTCTAATCTACACTATTTAGTAAATTGCTGCTTGCCGGAAGAAACGTTGAAGAAGATGAGTGGTTATAGTTAACAAGACTGAAGACGGAAGACCGAAGTCCGAAGTC
>JBBQCZ010000167.1:0-7731 GCA_038319215.1 Bacteroidales bacterium
GAGCGATTTTGCGGGAGCCAAAATTGCGCTGTCAATTTTTTCAAAACCCTTTCCGCCTACGGCGGAAGCGGTGAATTCCCAAAGTTCCCCCCAATTGAAATCATGAAAGGCCTAAAACCAAAACATCAGCAAGGTCTTCAAGTCCTCTACGGACGCACGCAGGTGCGTCCTATCGTCCACAAATAAAATAACTCAAATGGGAGTTATTTCATTTGTGGTGTTATTCTAGCATTTGCTCGAACTTTTTTCGAGGGGAAACTGAACGAATGAATCGTCCCGCCACCCGCCTCGCTGAGCCTCGGCGGACACCAAAGAAAAATGTTCCTTGCTTTTCGGATTTGCGCGCGACCGATTTTTTCTTCAAAAAAGGAAAGGACATTTTTCTTTGGTGTTCTGCCCTCAATACTTCGGGCAGGTGGCGGGACTAATGCGGACGAAGTTTTGGCAAAACTATTTTTTGGGGAAAGGATTTGCCAAAACTTCGACTGATTTGTTTTTGAATTTGGATGTCGCAAATGGAAAAGGAGGGGTTTGGGGAGGAATTTTCCATTTGCTCCTCTTTTTGTTTTGGCGAAATTCGGGGCGGACAAAAAACAGTCCGACTCGAAGGAATCGGACTGTGATTATTCTGGTAAAGCAGCGACAATCATGTCAGCGATCTGTTCCAAGGAATAATGATCTGTGTTTATGACGACAAACGGTAATTTTGACTCAATGAGTGCCGTCCAATACAGATTATTGATTTCCACCTGAAAACTATCGACATTGTTGCCGTTTTCCACTCCGCGCTCACGATAACGGCGAACCTGTTCCTCCGGCCCAACTAAAAGCAGGACAGTCAGATCAGGTTGAACGAGTTGAGAGAAATCCGATCCATGAAGGACCATCTTTCCCACTCTGTGATAAACCAGTGTGCTGAGCCAGTATCTGTCGCACACCACTGTCTTGCCGGAAGATAGCATTACGCTGATTTCCGAAGATGCTTCTGTCACGGCATCACGATAAAAATCGTAGTGCTTCTGCAGGCTGGAATTAGTATCAACGTGCTTACGCAATTTCCTGTATTTCTCAGGAGGAGTAGCGTAAGTAATGCCACTGCATCTTGTCGCAATCATCGTGGCTAGGGTAGATTTACCGCTACCATCTATGCCTTCTAGGACAATGAACATGTGAACCTCCTTTCTTTTGTTTTGGTTTTGATTCTGTTAAGAACAATATCACTAAATATAAACTGTGTCAATACAAATCGAGAATCTATGCTCGAGATCTACAACAAAGGACATTTTTTAGAAAAAATGTTATAATTCTCCACATGAAGAAAGTATTAGTGACGGGCGGCAAGGGATTTATCGGCTCCCATCTTGTCGACAAATTAGTTGAGAATTTTGAGGTATTCGTGATAGACAACGGATTGTCTGGAAGCAACATAAATCCAAAAGCTACATATTATGTATGCTGATATACGATCTCTAAAAAACATACCTAACTATTTCAAGGGTATCGATTATGTATTCCATATGGCCGCTATCCCCCGCACAGTATGGTGTATCGATAATCCTATTCTTTGTTACGAAACGAATGTTTTGGGTTCACTGAACGTTCTTGAAGCATCTCTTAAAAATAATGTTAAGCGTGTAATTTTGACATCGAGTAATATTGTATACGCGGCCGATACTCCATATAAGTCAAGTAAGTTGGCTATGGAAGAAATTGCAAAAGTATATACAAGTTTGTACAGTCTATCAACCATTTGCTTGAGAAATTCCAATGTTTATGGATCAAGACAAAGAGAGGACGGCATTGGACCTAACTGCTTTGCTTCAATCAAGAAATCAATTAGAGAGAATGGGTATATTGAAATAACCGGAGACGGAGAGCAAACTCGAGACTTCACACATGTTTCAGATATTGTGCAAGCAAATATTCTAGCTATGGATAGTGATATTACTGGTAATATTGATCTGTGCACCGGAAGAAATGTCAGCTTGAATTATGTTGCCAGTCTGTTTAAGTCACCCATAAAATATATATCTGATAGGAAAGGAGATATAAAGCATATCATTCAAAACAATACCGAGAGTGAGAATCGTCTCAATTGGAAGTCAAAAGTGAGCCTAGAAGAAGGTATCAAAGATGTTATGTAATCTTAGAGTTTTATTCTCTCTAAGATTCGATGCTCGTAGCCGAACGTCTTTAGAAAACCTGTTGCTTCCCTTACGAGTCCCTTTTCAATTTCTTTATCAAGAAAAGCGTTTATCTTCACACTATCAGTATCATCGAAAATGATAAGGCTCCCCGAGGAAGTCACATCGAGTGAATTCTTCCAATCTACCGAATACACTTCACTTCTATGACCGCCGTCGATATGCACCAGATCAAACATCACTTCTGGATGCTTCTTGTGGTAAACAGCTAGTGTCTCACGAGAATCCCCCCAGAATATCTCTATTGTCGTTTGAGGAAAAGACTTCTTCAGATACTCGAAGCAAGGTCGAGCATAGGCATGTGTTCCTAGGTCAAAAAGAAAATAGTGAGCGTCAGGATTTGCCAGAATCATAGCGAGAATGCTATGTCCCGCATTGAATCCAATTTCACATATTAATTTCCTCTCTTTGACCGCTTTCTGATAATTTATCCTTTTGTTTAGTAATACATCCCACCGGTCAAATGAAAGATGGCGATAAACACAGTTACCTTCTAAAGGTTCCCCTGTCTTCTCGATGAGTTCTTTTAGGTTGTTGCAAATTTTTGAATATTCTTCATCAGGCTCCATGTTGTTAATTTTCCACCTCTTTGAAACGATCGAGGGTATACTTGTGTATTGGCCCGTATATCTTGCCCCAATCAGACCAAAGAAATGAAAATTTTTCGGTTACAAATTCTCCTGAAATATCCATTATATCTTTAACGAGGTTTTCATACTGCTCTTGGGTAAATATCTGAATTCCTGTGATATCGTCACTTGGCTTTACGTTTGCTGAGTCAGGTAACTTAACTGAATAAACCCAAGTCTGCATCTCCATATCCCCTTCACTTGTGGAAGCCTGCGTGATCACTGAGCAAAGTTCCTTGAAGAATTCAATTGGAATGTTAACAAGGAGCTCCTCCTCGATTTCTCTCTTTGCCGCAACTTTTGGGTCTTCATCGTCTTTAATACCCCCACCCAACATGCGAGCAACATGATCGGGATAAAAGTCCTTCTTCTTTCCAAGAATAAAGTTTGAGTCTTTGTTAACAACTAAAACCAACACATGCCTTTTTCGGTATAAATTGCCAATAGGATTATTAATTACTACTTTTTCAATAATTTGATTGTTCATTTTTAGTACTCGTATTATTCTTTGTGTCGCATACAGTTTATTGTTTTAGGAACGATAGTTCCTGTTTAAGTAAACCTATTAGGTATGGATCAGTAAGTTCTTCGACTGAAATCACATCTACAGCACCAGTGACTTTTTCTGATGAATCTCGTTTCTTATAGATATCCCAGCACATTCTTGCGAGTTCTCCTTGTTTATATTCTATCTCATTGGTTTTTATCATTTCAGCAACCCTCTTCAAATCTTTAAGGATTTGTCGGGACTGGCCGTGCGTAACAAACACCAGTTCTGTATTTTTTTCCAATTTATGGACTTTCTCACTCATAATAATTACTAGATTGTATAATCGCACCAAAACATCTCGGTAGCTTTCACCGCTTTGTGTAAAAAATTGCACTAATTCAGGATATTGAAATTGGCCATTTTCAAGTACTACAGGGTCGCCATACCTATAATCGTAATTATCTTCCTTCCCACTCACTTCAGAAGCATGGGTTTCGTTAAAGAAAATTCGATCAGCAATCAATAAACCTTCAAACTCTTGTCCCTTAACATAATCCTTAGGTAATACAAACTCGCCCTGATCGATAGCTCTAAGATCGTTTTCTTCTACCGATATATATCGCAACGCCGAGTCTTTTTTGCGCAGGACATCTATCACTATACTTGCTGTTTGTTTTGCTCTCACTCTAGGTGACGTGACAAATAAAACAGCTTTTTTCCCGTGCTTTTTGATTTGGCTAAGCAAAAGATCTGCGACAGCTTCAGCCTTCTCCTCCTGATCTTCAAGCAACACCCCATCTCTACCATATGTTTCAAGATCATCTATTTCATCAAAATGTCGCATCATAACAATCTCTTTTTCTTTGGATGGATTACTTCGATTGGACTCATCGTTGATTTTTTCCATAAATTTAATTATAGTTAAAGTAGTATAATATTGCAATAAAGGGAATGCCTAATTACCTTACGCCCATTGAACTATGACTTAAACGTGGTAAAATAAGTTAATTCTGCATTATGTCACCATCAACACCAGAAAAAATGAATACTAAGTATACTGGTCACCATATATCAGCCGGTGGTTTTGTATTTTTTGAAGATACGACTAGAAAAGACCGGCAGATATATGTTGCTCTAATTAAAAATAAATATAATCAATGGTGGATAGCAAAAGGCCACATTGAAGAGTGGGAGAGTCATGCTCAGTGTGCTTATCGAGAAATTGAAGAAGAACTCGGGTTGCCCCAAAGTGAGCTAGAATTCATTGATTTTTGTCACTTGGATAGCTACACATATGATGAAAACGGTCAGACAAACACTAAAGATCTGTATATCAATATATTTAATACTAAGACTAAATTTGAATTAATCAAATATACAGAAGAGGTTGACCAACTTGAGGTCGCATGGGTTACATATGAACGTGCGTTAGAAATAATTGCGTTTAACAAAAAAGAACTTATTAGATCAAAAGAAATCTTTGATCAAAGACACAGATTAAAAAAGATAGAGAATACATCGCTTGGGCAAGTGCGGCAAAAACTTTTACAGCAAAAATTTATTAAAGACATAGGATGTTTTATACTCTATGGATCATATCTCGAGAATTTTAATTTTAACAGAAAACCAGATGACACTGATATTTGTATTGTTGCTAATAACAGACATATCGATCTTGAATTAGTAGCTGAGTTTATATTCGACAATTTCGAAAATCCAGATTTTAGAGTCTATTTTAAAGACGAAGTTGAAAGTAAATTAGATTTTGTAGAAGTTGGTGTTGGCTTATTTTCTCTCGAATATTTTGCTCATGGTTTTTCATTATATGGAGAAAATATTTTTAAAGAAAAGATTAAAAATATCGACAAACAAAAATATATAGCAAGCCATCTCAACAAAATATTTGAATATTTCCTTAGAATCAGGCGCGAGTATATGTCTAAAAAAAATACCTACGAATATAAGCGACGATATGTAAGTAAATATGTCATTAGATTACTACGAAGCATTCTGCTTGCGACTGGTTTGGCGACCTATGTCCAATTGCAAAATCTAACCAAAGAACAAATTGTAGATATGGCAAAAAAAGAGGGGATAGTTAAACAAGATTTTATTGTAAATTTTGATAGTACAAAAGAGCTTTATTATTTATTTGAAGAAATAAATGAATATGTTATCAAAAAATACAGCTAATCCAGACTCGACTCTATTTGACATTTTGTCAAGCAAAGATAATGATTATTCTCTTTTAGAAGAAAAATATACTCGTAAGTATAATGAAGAGCTTTTATCAAAAGAATCAATAGAAACAACGAGTGTATTTTTTCAAAAAGTTTCTATTATTATTCCATCGTACAATTCTTCAGATACTATATTGGGTACATTGATTTCAATTAATAATCAACTACTTTCTGACCATGAGCGGGATCTCATTGAAGTAATTGTGGTTGATGATGGATCAACTGATGACACTGAGGTCAAAATACGGCAACTGAAGTATGACTTTCGTTTAAAATATATCAAGCAGGCTAATGCAGGCAGATCCACTGCTAGAAATGTTGGCGTCAAGAATGCTATCGGTGAAATTTTAATTTTTCTAGATTCTGATGTCTTGCTTGAAAAAAATTTTGTACGTGAGCATGCGTTGCGCTGTGAAGCATTAGAACAGTGCATTTTTCTCTCTTTTAAAGATAATATTTATTTAGATCAAGAGGAATTTTTTGATTTTATCGAAAGAAATAATAAACCTAATATAGAAAAAGATTTTAGATTTTCGAAAGCTGTATCACCAGATTGGAAAAGAATTCATAGATTGGATATGCCTATTGAAACCAGAGTGGTAAAAGTCATCGAAGAATCAAATAATTTAAAAGATTTTGGAATGGGCAAAGTATTAGGCGTTTGGGATTTACCATCCATCGTTCTCACATGTTCAGTAAGTATGAGAAAGGAGGAATTTCTAAAAGTTAGAGGATTCAATACTAGTTTTAAAGGGTGGGGAATGGAGGATACGTTTTTTGCAGCATGTCTCATCGCGAATCACAATTATGTTGTTCCGGTTTTTTCAACTGGAGTATTTCATATCAAACATAACTTTAGATCTGGAAGTGAAGAAAATCAATTGAAAGAATTTAATAAAAACGTTGAATTGTACAACGGACTTCTGAACAAAACCATCAGTGAAATTATGACAAGCCAGAAGCAATGATAGTTTTGTAGTGTTCAGTCCACATTCTAATAGACTCTAATTCTAGAGATCTATCTAGATTATTTTCTAATTCAGACAACTCATCCTCACCAATATTCCAAGGTTTTAAATAACTTGCATAATGAATGATACTTATCGGTTTCGGACCATCTTCGATGGTATATCCGAAAAGTTTACTATATTCATCTAGGTGGTAATGAAATATATTGTATTTATGATCCAGATGTAGCTTCTCTTGACCGGACCATTCTGGGAAATAGGCATTTATAAAATCCTGATCACTTCCGTGTATTGGCCTATCCTCACCCCCTGATTCCAAATTTTCTATTTTTCCTACCTTACTCATCATGTTATTGAATAGAAGTTTGGATGGCTCAATCACAATAAGTCCGCTATTTAAATTTAAATGCCTCCGATCCTTTTTTCTCGGAAGCATACTACCAGCATTTGTTGCGCTCATGTGGGCATACTCGAATAATTCATCTATATTGCGAAGAGCTAGCATGTCAGCATCTAGATATACAATCTTTTCATATTGTAACTGGTTGAATATTGCCAACTTAGAGTAGGTTGAAAACCATCTATGCTGAATATTTACGTCAGTTGGATTATTAATCTCTTGAGGCAGTATGGAATGGGAGATTGAGTTTTTGTTCATTACAATGGCTACATTTTTAGAAATATTAGGAGTCACTAAAACATGGAGTGGATATTGACTCTTTACAGATCTTAATGAAGCACTTAAAACTAGGAGACCTGGGAGGTAATCTTCTGTGGTTAAAATTGATATAAAAGCTTTCTTTATTTTCATAAATTTATTTCAAAAGTTCGCTACTAGAAATTCCCAAAGCTCCAGAGATTTTTTCCAAAGTCGAAAGAGTAGGGTTCATACGACCATTTTCAATATTGCTGATATAAGCCCGATCAACGCTCAAAGCCGTCGCAAGGTCTCCTTGCGACAAATTCTTTTTCAAACGCAGTTTTCTTAGGTTTTCCCCAAGTTTTTTCCCTGTTGCCATAGATACATATTAGTAAAACTTGCATTATTTTGCAAGTGTGCAGTATAATACATACATGTCCGCCCCGAATTTCCCCAAAACAAAAAGAGGAGCAAATGGAAAATTCCTCCCCAAACCCCTCCTTTTCCATTTGCGACACAATTCAAAAACAAATGAGCCGAAGTTTTGGCAAATCCTTTCC
>JBBQCZ010000168.1:0-7676 GCA_038319215.1 Bacteroidales bacterium
TGATAATCGCAATTTTATTGCACCCGGTTGTTAAATTTTTGGGGAAACATAAGTTTAACAGAGTTTTAGCCATAATCATTACACTTACAGTAACAATACTACTTATTTCGGGAGTTCTACTTTTTCTCATTTCTCAGGCAACTCTATTTTCCAAATCCTGGCCGACGATTGTTAGCAGTGTTTCGGATAATATGAATCAATTTCTGACTTGGTTTTCTCAAAAATCAAATATTAGTCCAGACATTATTAATGAACAAATTGCAAGCACAAAAAAAGGACTTATCAGTAATTACGGATCCGAAATCGGAAAGTCTGTTCTTGCTATTGGTAACAAATTGATAATTTTGTTTTTAGTCCCTGTTTACATATTTGCTATTTTGTATTACGAACCTATTCTGAGCGAATTTATTAAAAAGTTGTTCGGAAAAGATAATCTAACACAAGTTAGTGAAGTTATGATTAAGATCAAAACTGTAATTCAACGCTATCTCACCGGATTACTTATCGAAATTGGAGTTGTATCGGCTCTAAATGGTACATTCTTGTTAATTTTAGGAATTGAATATGCTTTCTTAATAGGAATTTTAGGTGGATTATTAAATATGATACCTTATCTAGGAGGTTTGGTTGCAGTTGCTTTACCAATGATGATTGCACTAGCGACTAAGGATTCTGCCTGGTATCCCGTTTATGTCTTGGTAGGTTATTACATCATTCAACTAATAGACAATAATATACTTGTGCCAAAAATCATGGCTTCGAAAGTCAAGATAAACGCACTTTTTTCAATAATGATTGTAATAGCAGGAAATGCATTATGGGGAATTTCTGGAATGTTTCTTTCAATTCCGATATTGGCAATAATAAAACTGATTTTTGATCATGTAGAACCGTTAAAACCTTGGGGATTATTACTAGGGGATACTATGCCGCCATCATTAAGAATAAAAACTATCTTAAAAAAAGAAAACAAATGATACATATAAAAAGAGAAGGCGTTCTTTTAAGTAAAACCAATCTTGAATTCGAAAACGATGGAGTTCTTAATCCTGCAGCAATAAGAGAAGGTGACACTGTTCACATATATTACAGAGCAGTTAAAAAAGGAAATATTTCTAGCATTGGGTACTGCCAACTCGATGGGCCTCTTACGATATCACAAAGATATGACCGACCAATAATATTTCCAGAATTTGATTATGAATCGCAAGGTGTAGAAGATGCACGAATAGTAAAGATTGACAATTTGTACTATCTTACCTATACGGCTTATGACGGAACAAATGCGAGAGGAGCTTTAGCAACATCTAAAGATTTGATTCATTTTAAAAAGCATGGCATAATTGTTCCACAAATCACTTATGCAGAATTCGTAAATATAGCCGAGTCAGCGGCAAAAGTAAACGAAAACTACTATCATAATCACAAATTCTATTACCAAGAAGCCGATCCAGAAAAGAAAATTATGCTATGGGATAAAAACGTAATTTTCTTTCCAAGAAGGATTAATGGAAATTTAGTATTTCTACATAGGATTAGGCCTGGGATTCAAATTGTATCTGTAAAAAGCCTTGCGAACTTAACAAAACAATTTTGGTCAAACTACTTTTTAAATCTTCCCGACCACATATTAATGGATCCACTTTTTGCACATGAAGCCAACTATATTGGCTCTGGATGTCCACCAATCGAAACAGAAAAAGGCTGGGTATTAATATATCATGGGGTAAAAGACTCCAAAAAAGGTAGAGTCTATTCGGCCTGTGCAGCATTACTAGACAAAGATCATCCAGAGAAGGTAATTGCACGATTGCCATATCCTCTTTTTACGCCTGAAAAAGAATGGGAATTAATAGGAGAAGTAAACAATGTGGTTTTCCCAACAGGAACGGCTCTTTTTGGAGATTCTCTCTTTATATACTATGGAGCAGCAGATAGCAAAATAGCCTGTGCATCGCTAAAATTTTCAGAACTAGTTGATGAACTATTACTTTATACCGAAAAAAAATGAAAACAAAATATAATGCTATGAAATTCCCCCAAGGGATAAATAATTATGAAGAATTTATTCAGACTTCTGCTAGTGGATATGCTGAGGTGTTGCCCTTAAGCTATTCTTCAAAAAATCAGGTGAAAAAAATAGTCAAAAACAAAACTGTCGAAAACAAAGTGGGGATTCTTATAATAACATCTTACCCACCAAGAGAATGCGGAATCGCGACGTATTCGCAAGATTTGATGAAGGCAATTAATTACACATTCGGCGATTCTGTAAATATAGATATCTGTGCAATAGAAGATGGCTTTTCGGATTTTTCTTATCCTACAGAAGTAAAATACATTTTAAACACGGCAATTGACGAAGAGTTTAAGAAAACATTATTGGCAATAAATTCTAATCCAGATATCAGCACAGTAATAATACAGCACGAATTTGGTTTGTATCGCAAAATGGAATCGGCTTTTTTAAACTTTATTTTCGAATTAAAAAAACCTCCAATTATCGTTTTTCATACAGTTCTCCCAAATCCTGATGATATGATGAAATCTAAAATTCAAAGTATCTCAAAAATTAGTGCGAAGACTATTGTAATGACATACAATTCGAAAGACATTCTAGTAAAAGACTATGATGTATTAGCCGACAAAATTTCTGTTATTGCTCATGGCACTCATCTTATTTCAATGACATCGAACGAAATCCTTAAACGAAAATATGGATTGTCTGGCAAAAAAGTACTTTCCACATTTGGTTTGTTAAGTCCCGGAAAAAGTATTGAAACATCGATTGATGCGTTACCAGAAATTGTTAAGTTGACCCCGAATATTATGTTCCTGATTTTAGGAAAAACCCATCCTGAGGTAGTAAAGAATGATGGCGAGAAATACCGCCAATATCTTGAGAAAAAAGTAAAAGATTACTCACTTGAGAAAAATGTGACTTTTATAAACAACTATTTAAGCACTCCTGTATTATTAGAATATCTTCAATTAACCGATATTTATCTGTTTACATCAAACGACAGAAACCAAGCAGTTAGTGGAACATTTGCTTATGCAATGAGTTGTGCATGTCCGATAATTTCTACTCCCATTCCCCATGCCAAAGAATTTCTTACAGAGGATACCGGAATTATATTTGACTTTGAAGATTCGCATCAGCTTTCTCAAAGTATTATAAAATTACTTGATGACGATCTGTTAACAAAAAATCTTAGTACAAATGCATTGCAAAAAATTATTTCTACTTCATGGAATAACTCTGCAATAGCTCACATAAAAGTTGTCGAACAAATACACATTAAGAAAATAAAAATAAAATATAATTTACCCGAAATCAATCTTAGTCATGTTAAAAAAATGACCACAGAAAAAGGTATGATTCAGTTTTCAAAAATAAACCAGCCCGATATTGATTCTGGCTACACACTTGATGATAATGCAAGGGCTTTGATTGCAATTTGCATGTATTTTAAACAAACTGGGGATATAAATCAAATTTCGCACATTAGAAAATACCTTAAATTTATCGAATCTTGTCAGCAGGATTCAGGTAAAATGTACAATTATGTTGACAAAAAATGTGAGTTTACTGTTCAAAATATGGAGGTAAATTTAGATGATTCAAATGGAAGGGCTGTGTGGGCTTTAGGCTATCTTATTTCGTTATCTGATATATTGCCCTATAATTTAATTATTGATGCCGAGCGAATATTGAAAAAACTTTTGATTAATGTTACTGACATATATTCTACAAGAGCAATGGCATTTGCAATAAAAGGATTGTATTATTACAAAAAAGAAAACAGCAATCCCGACATACTTCCAATGGTAATTGCACTTTCGAACCGACTTATTCAAATGTTGAAACATGAATCTTCGGAAAAATGGACTTGGTTTGAAGGTTACTTAACTTATGCCAACAGCATTTTACCCGAAGCTATGCTTTATGCATGGTTAATGACCGATGAAAAAAAATATCTGGATGCAGCAAATCTTTCTCTTGAATTTTTGCTCGATCGCACTTTTAATAACGAATGGATAGAAGTTATTTCAAACAGAAACTGGCTAACAAGAGGAGAAAAAAACATACATGTTGGCGAACAACCTATTGATGTGTCTTATACAATAATGACATTGAGTATGTTTTATAATGTATTTCAGGAGTCAAGGTATAAAGAAAAAATGAATATGGCTTTTAACTGGTTTCTTGGAAACAACCGCCTTCATCAGATTGTATATAACCCTTGTACTGGTGGATGTTTCGACGGGCTTGAAGAAAACAATGTAAATCTTAATCAGGGAGCAGAATCAACACTCAGTTATCTAATGGCACGATTGACTGTCGAACAATATCAATTTTAAAGTATCTATAAAATAGGGTTTACACCTTATAGTTTACTTTAATATTTAATTTCTAATTGTAATTAGGACTCATTAAAAATGCAAATTATTAATGATGTAACACTTATTTACTATTGTGTAACATAAAAGGCTCTAACTCTACTGATATTTGTAAAGTAAAATATTATTAATTTAAACGTAATTAAAATGAAAAGAGTACTATTTATTTTGACCATTGTAGTCACCCTAATAGTTTTTCCGAATTACATTTTCGGACAGGTGATTAATCTGGGTACAACTTCAAATTTTGTTTTGTTTTCAAGTGTTGGAGCTGTCACAAATACTGGCATTTCTCAACTAACTGGCAATGTCGGCACCAATTTAGGCGCCAGCACAGGCTTTGGAAACGTGAACGGAGTAATGCACGACGGAGACCTCGCAAGTGGTCAATGTGCTGCTGATTTACTCATTGCTTATGGAGAACTGGCAGCAGTTGTCCCAACAGATTTCCCGGCTCCATTACTCGGAAACGGTCAAATTCTGGATGCCGGAGTCTATTATATTTCAGCTCCTGCAACTCTAAATTTAGACCTCACTCTCGATGGTATGGGAAATCCAGGTTCTGTATTTATTTTTCAAATCGATGGCGCCTTTTCAGCTGGGGCTAATGCAAAAGTCGAACTGATAAACGGCGCACAAGCGTGTAATGTATTTTGGAAAGTAGAAGGATTGGTTGATTTAGCTACTGGCACAAAAATGTGTGGTAGTATTATTGCCAACAACTCTGCGATTAATATGAACTCTGGCGACACTCTTCAGGGTAGAGCACTTGCTATTAATGGTGCAATAACTATTGACGGAATTTTAGCTTATACTCCAATAGGATGTGGAAGCCCATTCCTTTCAGGACCTTTGGCTCCTGATTTGTCATCTACACTTTGTTATACAATATTTTCATCTGACGGACCTGTAACAAATGCAGGCATTACTTATGTTACAGGAGATGTAGGCTCAAATAATGGTCTAACAACTGGATTCAATCCGCTTTTTGTAACCGGTGCAATTCATCCTATTCCTGATGGCTCAACAGTTGCTGCTGGAGCCGATCTCCTAATTGCTTATAACTATATGAATATTCTTCCTTATGATATAGAATTACTTTACCCAGTTCAGTTTGGTAACGATTTGGTTCTTACACCACATACTTATGTGCTAAACGGCGCAGTAACTTTTACAGACAATCTTTACCTTGACGCACAGGATAATCCTGATGCTGTTTTTGTGATTAAAATATATGGTGCATTGTCAACACAAGTATATGCAAATGTAATTCTCATAAATGGAACAAAACCAGAAAATGTTTATTGGATGGTAAATGGTGCTGTAAGCATTGGGGACTATACTGAATTTATTGGAACTATTGTATGTAACAATGGTGCAATGGATTTATTGCAAGGAGCAAACCTTATTGGGAGAGCTCTTACAACCGTTGGTGTGATAAATACAAATGCAATAACTGCTACAGCGCCTCCAGGCTGCGTATTATTATCTTCGCCGCTAATTACTAATCAACCAACAGACCAAATTGTTTGTAATGGAGACGCAGCTGTTTTTACAGTTAATGCTTCTGGGTCAGATTTGACTTATCAATGGAGAATCGGTTTAGTTGATTTAATTGATGGCGGAAATATTTCTGGTGCAACAACTTCAACTCTTACAATTGATCCCGCTAGTATTGCAGATGTTTCTGCAAATTATAATGTTGTTGTTTCAGGAAGTGTTTTACCTGATGTAACTTCAAACAATGTTGAATTAAGTTTGGACGAAGCTCCAATTATCACAGTTCAACCAACCGACCAAGCAGCTTGTGTCGGAAGTTTGGTGAATTTTACAGTAACTGCAACCGGAACAAATCTCGCATATCAATGGAGACGAGGACTTGTTGATTTAGTTGACGGCGTTACAATTTCAGGCGCTACAACAAGCACATTAACCATCGATCCAGCAAGTTTAGCCGATGTTGCAACAGATTACAATGTAGTTGTATCTGCAGCATGTTTGCCAAATGCAATCTCAAATAATGTTGAATTAAGTTTAGATGTAGTAGCTGTTGTAATTACTCAACCATCAGATCAGTTGGTTTGTGATGGAGATATTGCTACTTTTACAGTTATTGCAACAGGAACAGATCTTACGTATCAATGGAGAATCGGCATAGTCGATTTAGTTGATGGCGGAAATATTTCTGGAGCAACTACTAATGTGCTAACTATCAACCCTGCAACTACAGCAGATATAGCATCTGACTATAATGTTGTTATTAGTGGAATGTGTGGATCTGGATTACCCCCAGTTGGTTTAACTCCTGGCGGAAATTTTGCAATTCTAGCAGGAACTGGCATTAGCAGTACTGGTTTTAGCGAGATTCATGATATGGATATTGGTATCAGTCCTGGCGTTCGTTCTTCGATTGTTGGGTTTCCTCCTGCAATTGTTGTAAATGGAGCAATTTATGCTTCTGACGATGTTGCACCTCCAGGGGTTGCTGCAATGTTAATACAAGCCAAACAAGACTTAACAGATGCGTACCTTTTTGCTGAAGGAGCAACTGCTCCAGCACCAATTACTGTTGCTGGTGACCAAGGTGGACTAACACTTGCACCAGGTATTTATAAATCTACATCAACGCTCTTAATACAATCTGGCGATTTAACTTTGGATGCCCAAGGCGACATTAACGCATTTTGGATATTTCAAATAGCATCTGACTTTACCACAATTGGTGGTGCTGGTGGTAACGTAATCCTTACAGGTGGTGCTCAGGCTAATAATATTACATGGCAGGTTGGAAGTTCTGCAACAATTGGAAATGGAACCTCTTTTGCCGGAAATATCTTGGCTTTAACATCTATAACTATGAATACTGGATCTTCTATTGATGGACGACTACTCGCAAGAAATGGCGCTGTTGTTTTATCAGGAACAAACATTATAAATAGTCCTTCTGATTCTGTTCCAACAATAACTTCTCAATCAATTTTTGTTTCTTTAGATGTGGACGAAGCTCCAATTATCACAGTTCAACCAACCGATCAAACAGCTTGTATTGGAAGTCCTGTAAGTTTTACAGTAACTGCTACAGGAACAGGTCTTAATTATCAATGGAGAATAGGCATAGTTGATTTAGTTGATGGCGCAACAATTTCAGGTGCTACAACAAACACATTAACTATTGATCCAACAAGTTTAACTGACCTCGCATTAAATTATAATGTTGTTGTTTCTGGTACATGTTTACCTGATGCAATTTCAAACAATGTTGAATTAAGTTT
>JBBQCZ010000169.1:0-7658 GCA_038319215.1 Bacteroidales bacterium
ATTGCTAAAATTCCTTTTTACAGACACATCAGTAAATATAACATCACTTTTCTCATATTGTGGAATATTAGTTGTTAAATTACCTAATAAAATACAGTCTGAAGATTCTGTAAAACCATAAGATTTTATTACTCCATTTTGGTTATAACCAACTTTAAAATTATTCTTTTTTTCAAAAATCAAATAAGTAGAATTAGCATCAGGCTCAACTAAAGTATTTAAAGCAATGCCAGTAATTTCGGAAATAATTGAATTTTCTGTTTTAACATTTTTAATTGTTAAATATTTATCTGCATATTTATGATAAGGTCCTGCATAGAAATATTCAGTTTCAACAATTACATTAATATTAATAACTGCTTTTGGTAACGAATATAGAATTGTATTTTTCTTTATCTGTAAGTCTTCGTTAGAAACAGGTACAACATTAATTTGAGCGTATGTTGAAATTATTAATGAGAATAATGCAGCGGTTAAAACCAATTTTTTCATAATTTTATATTCTTTATTCTGCAAAAATAAGAATATTATTGCAACGAGCAATTTTTCATTTTTTAACTATGCTGTATTTTTTTTGCTTTATGAGATTGGATTGAGCTTTTTCAATTTAGGAGTGTCGGTAGTAATCGGGAGATATTATTTATCGTTATTTTAGTTTTATTCAACGATTCCATGTCCGTGAAATAACGTACGATGGAATGTTAAATAAATGTCTAATTTTAAAGCAGTATTATTAAGATTTTCGTTGTTATCGATTATTCCATGAAGAACAGCAGATGTAGTTTTTTAATGTCGTAAATGCCGCTGGTAAATTATCAACTATATCTGAGGCAATTAGCGAATTTTCGCCAAGCTTTTCTGCAGCTAAATCGCCAGCCAAAGAGTGCAAATAAACTCCAAGAATTGCCGCATTTTCGGGTGTGTATTGTTGTGCTAACAAACTTGTGATAATTCCACTAAGCACATCTCCACTCCCACCTGTTGCCATGCCAGGATTGCCGCCTGTATTAAAATAAATACTTCCATCGGCTAGAGAAATGGTAGTTATACCACCTTTGAGGACTATTATTACTCCAGTTTCGACCGAAAACTTTTGCATAAATAATATCCTGTGATAAGAATCTTCGAACTTACCGAACAACCTTTCGAATTCTTTTGGATGTGGTGTTAGTATTGTTCCAGGCTTGAGAATGCTTTTAAAGTTCTCTGTTTCTGATAAAATATTTAATGCATCTGCATCAATAAGTAACTTATTTTCAAACTTATTGATAAAAGTAATGACTGCTTTTTTTGTGATTTTATCTGTTCCTAGTCCTGGGCCAATGCCTGCCGTGTCGAATTTTTCAAAATCAGTGATAGCGGAAAACATAATACTGTCCGAGTCTATACTTATCATTGCTTCGGGAACAGAAATCTGCAAAATATCAATTAATTTTTCGGGCAAATGTACTGAGAGCAAACCAACACCAGCTTTCACACAAGCTTTTGCAGCCAAAACAGCGGCTCCAGCTTTCCCATAAGAACCAGCTATTAGCAATGCATGTCCGAAATTTCCTTTATGGTCGAACCTACCACGCTTTTTAAAATTAGCACTTGCAAATTCTTTATCTACGATAAAAAAGTTGCTATTAGTCTCTTCAATAGCCAGCTGACTTAGATTTATATCCACGATTTTAATCTCACCAAAATACTTGTAATTTTCAGCAAACATTGAGGCTATTGGTGGAAATTGAATTGTATAAGTATATGTTGCATTAATAATACTGCCATCATTACCTGCATTATCTTCACCAAAAAGTCCTGATGGAATATCCACAGAAACAACAGTGTTGCCAGAATTATTTACTAAATCAATAAGCTGAGCAAATTTTCCAGTTACTGGTCGAGTAAGACCTGTTCCAAAAATACAATCAATAATTACTCTATCATTGTCAATTATAACTCTAGCTGGATCGGTAACAATTTGTAAATTTTCAGCATCTTTTTCTTGCAATCTATGCAAATTAGTATTGCAATCGGGACTAGTATTTTCAGAGAAATTGCAGAAAATGGTTTTGAAGTCGCAAGGCAAATTCGTAAGAATTCTTGCCAAGACGAGTCCATCGCCACCATTATTTCCTGGACCTGCAATAATTAAGAACTTTTGGCGTCCAAAGTCAAAATCCTCCATTATTGCATAAAACAATTCATTTGCAGCCCTTTCCATCAAATCAATTGAGGCCACAGGTTCGTTTTCGATTGTAAATTTATCAATCAATTGTATTTGCTGAGAACTAAAAATTTTCATAACTATGGATTTTGAATTGTAAAGATACAAATAATGTGAAATATCTTAGAATATAAATTGTGTAAAACTTTTTGATAATCTTATCTCAAATAAAATTAAAATCAATTTGAAATAAAAAAAAGATTTCTATATTTGCGATGCGAATAAAAATAAAAATTATTAACTAAATCTAAATATTATGTTTAAAAATCACCCAAAAGGATTAATGGCAGCCGCTCTTGCTAACATGGGAGAACGGTTTGGCTTCTACACAATGATGGCGATTTTATCATTGTTTTTAATGGCTAAGTTTGGTCTTTCAGGCACAAACGCAGGTATAATTTATTCCATTTTCTATTTTTCTATTTATGTTTTAGCATTTGTCGGAGGTATAATTGCTGACAGAACAAAAAAGTACAAAGGCACAATTATGGTTGGTTTAATCATGATGGCTCTTGGTTACGTGATTATTGCAATACCTACTGGCACTCCTGTTCCTCAGGATAAATTTGCACTTTTTCTAGCATTAACCTGTGTTGGATTATTCGTAATTGCTTTTGGTAATGGTTTATTTAAAGGAAATCTACAAGCTCTTGTAGGACAAATGTATGATAATCCTGAATATTCAAAAATGCGTGATTCTGGATTTCAATGGTTCTATATGTTTATCAATGTGGGTGCAATATTTGCTCCTTTAGCTGCTGTTGGTGTTAGAAATTGGTGGGTTGAATCAAGAGGTTTTGCATACAACTCTGACCTTCCTGAGCTATGTCATTCTTATATTGTTGGCAATATTACTCCAGAAGCATCTGCAAAATTTTCTGAATTAGCTACTACTGTAAGTGGTGGAGCACTTAAAACCGATTTGCTCACATTTGCAAATGAGTATCTAAATGTTTTTACTACTGGATTTCACTACGCTTTCTTAGTTGCTATTGTTGCAATGGCAATTTCTTTCACTGTTTATATGTTGAATAAGAAAAAATTTCCAAATCCTGCTGATAAAAAAGTTATGGAAGGTGGTGCTAAAGTTATCGAAATGGAAGCTAAAGAGGTTAAACAACGTCTATATGCTCTATTTGCAGTATTTGCAGTTGTTATCTTTTTCTGGTTCTCTTTCCATCAAAATGGATTAACCTTGACTTTCTTTGCTAAAGACTACACTAATTTGAGTAATCTTTCAATAAATCTTGGATTTACAACATTAAAAGGAGCAGAGTTATTCCAATCAATTAATCCTTTCTTTGTAGTATTCTTAACTCCTATTATTATTGGATTATTTGGATGGTTAAGAACTCGAGGTAAAGAGCCTTCAACTCCAAGAAAAATTGCTCTAGGTATGTTTATCGCAGCGCTCGGTTTTGTTGTTATGGCAATAGGTTCAATGGGTCTTCCTCTTAAAGGAGCTGTAGATGCTGCTGGAGGACTTTCTGATGCTCAACGTGTGAGTCCAATGCTATTACTTGGAACATATTTTATTTTAACGGTTGCTGAGTTGTTCATTTCTCCATTAGGAATTTCATTCGTTTCAAAGGTAGCTCCACCAAAGTATCAAGGTATGATGCAAGGTTTATGGTTATGTGCTACAGCTATAGGTAATTCATTATTATTCATTGGAGCAATTTTCTATGAAAGCATTTCAATGACTGCAACTTGGTCAATATTTGTAGTTGCTTGTATTATTTCTATGGGAACAATGTTATTTATGGTTAAATGGCTCGAAAGAGTTGCTAAATAATAATTAACATTTATTAACAATTATAGTTGAAAAAAGCCGCCTTATTGGTGGCTTTTTTTATTTAATATTTTTAAATTTGTAGCAAATATTCAAAACAATTATTTACTAAAACCATTATTATGAAAAAACTTTTCTTTTCAATTTCAACATTTTGTTTTATTGCTGTAATGAGCCTTCCTGCTTTTAGTCAACAGGATTGTTCTTCTGCTGTAAATATTAGCTCTTTGCCATATTCGGCAACAGGTTTAACAACTACTGGTACGGTTAGCGACTATGATGCTTCAGACGCTTGTGGGTCTGCTTCAATGGCTAACGAAGACTATGTATTTAGCTTCACTCCTGCTGATGACATGCAGATAAATGTGGCATTACTTAACACATCACTAGTCTCAACACTTCCTCTCACTATTGCAAACATTGGATTATTTATTACTGATTTATGTCCAGATGACCCTTTTGCAGTTTGTATTGCATCTGTTGATAATGTTGGCTCTAACCCATCGCTGACTGATATTTATTTAACTGCTGGAACAACTTACTATATTATAATTAGTTCTGCAAATGTTGCTTTTTTGGGAAATGCAACTAATGTAAACTTCGACATTGAAATAACTAAAAACGTATCTGACGATTTATCGGTTACTTTAGTTCAAGGTGTTGCTTCTGCTTGTGATCTTACTCAAGCAAATATTAGCTGCCAAATAACTAATTATGGAACAAATCCAGCTGCATTTTTCAATGTATCTTATACTATAAATGGGGGCACACCAGTAACTGAAGGATATCCAACTACAATAAGCCCATTAACTAGCGAAACTTTTGTATTTTCTACTGTTGCTAATTTTCCAACTGATGGCCAATATGATATCGAAGTCTATGTTAGCTTAGTTGGTGATGAAAATACTGCAAATGACCTAAATGCCTTTTCAGTTACAAGATACCCAGTATATACTAGTTTCCCTTTTGTTGAAGATTTTGAAACTAATAATGGTTTCTTTTCTACAGGAGGAACTGCTTCATCATGGGAATATGGAAACCCTGACGAATTACTTTCTGGTTTAGTTATCAACACTGCGGCATCAGGCGATAATTGCTGGGTAACCAATCTTGATGGCAATACAAACACTAGCGAAGTATCATATCTTGAAACTCCTTGCTTTGATTTATCATCTTTATTCCTCCCAACTTTAGATATAAACGCTTGGGTACAATTCTCATTATTCGGTAATTCTGCAAACATTCAAGCTTCTACCGATGGCGGTGCAAATTGGAGTGTAGATGTTTACACTTTTGCTACTACTAATGCATGGCAAAATATAGAAGTTCAAATGCCAGCCTTGGCAGGAGAGTCAAATGTAAAATTCAGAATTAATTACACAGGTGGTTTACTTGTTGCAAACGGTATTGCAATTGATGATTTTTCAATTAAAGAATCAATATTAAACGATCTTGGTATTAGTGGCATTTTCTCGCCTAACAGCAGTTGTGGCTTGACAGATTCTGAAGAAATAAGCGTTGAAATTACGAATTATGGTGCTCAACAACAGAATAGTGTAAATTTAAACTATTCTCTCGATGGTGGAAGCACTTGGCTTGCTGTTCCTGAAACATTTACTTCGCCAATGTTTACTAACCAACAGTATTATTACACTTTTGCAACCAATGCCGACTTATCTGCTTATGGTGAATATGAAATTGTTGTAAAAGTTATGAATCCAGGTGACGAAGACTTAACTAATGATGAGTTTTCTAAAGTTGTAGTTTCTCAGGCAACTATTGCTGCTGACGGATATTTAGAATCGTTTGAAACTGGAGCTGCAGGTTGGTTTGCTTATGGCGAAAACTCAACTTTAGAACTTGCAATGCCAACAAATACAATTATTAACTCCGCTGCTGAAGGTGATTATGCATGGGTTACAAATGCTGACGGATATAACGATCCTGCGGAAGTTTCTTATTTAGAATCTCCATGCTTTGATTTTACAGGAATGGTAAATCCTAAATTTAAAGCGATGGTTCAATATGAAACAAGTCAAGCGTTTTCTAATTTTTCTTTAGAATATTCTATTGATGGAACTACTTGGGATACAGTTACTGCTGGCTTAGCTCCTACTGCTTGGTATGGAACAGGTTTAATAGCTTTTGGAACATGGAGTGGCTCTTCTGTAGGTTGGATACAAGTTGCTACAGACATACCACAAATTGCTGGACAATCGAGTGTAAAATTCCGTTTTGCATTTAACAATGGATTATTTTCTATGAGTAGCACAGAAGGCATTGCGATAGATCAAATTGCGATTTCTGATTGTAGCACATTGCCAAATGCAGAATTTTCATACACTGTAAATGGAATGGAAGTTTCGTTTATTAACGAATCTGCAAATGCTGATACTTATGATTGGAATTTTGGCGATAATCAATTTTTACCTTCTACATCAACTGAAGAAAACCCTACATTCTCATATTTAACTGATGGTTCATATTATGTTGTTCTTACAGTCACAAACGAATGTAGTAGTTCAGAATTTGAAACTTATATCGATATTATTACTGATGTTGAAACAATCAACACTGAGAATATCAGCATTTATCCAAATCCTGCAAGTTCAATGATAAATATTAATGGTGTTAATGCTGAGCGTATCGAAGTTATCAATGCTAATGGACAATTAATTTCAAGCTTTAGCACATCATCTAATATTGTAACAATTGATGTTAAAAACCTTTCTGCTGGAAATTATTTTATTAAAGTTGTTAATGGCGACAATAGCACAATAATCCCATTTGTAAAAGAATAATCAAATTACGATATTTATAAAATAGAGGCTGCCTTTTTAGACAGCCTCTATTTTTTTTCAAATATTAGCATTTTTAAAATCATTTTAAACCAAAATAGATTTTTTAATGTTTATTTCATCTTTAACAATTCTACAAACCAGGGCAAACGCATCTATACTCCACCGCGTTGAGAATTTGTAAAAACGAAAACGTATAATGCCGATAGACTTTTAGTTATGTAATAAAAGCGAAGCGCATTATTACATTTACTAAAAGCGTATCGGTATAAATATAGAAATTAAATAAGCTTTAAGACAACTTTAATTGGACATATAGTTTCAATCAGTCTAAAATGTAGCACTATGTCTTAACTATACTAGTGTAAATATACTTTGTTCTGCACTGAGAGCTTTCAAAAGAAGGTAATAAGGTCAAAATCTATTGTGTGTTTTTTTATTTTATTAAGGTTTTGTCGAGTATAAGGTTCGAACAGTCTCAGCTTATCTTCAAAAACCTTATTATTTTTTCAACCTTAATAAAGTAAATTATAAGTAAAATCTACCTTATTATCTGTCTTTGTTTCTTCATTTCATTGATTTTTTTAAGTTTTGATGCGTTTGCCATGTTCTACAAACATTTTTTCTTTTCAGAATATAATAATTATGTTAATTTTACGCTTTCTAATTTGTAAAGAATAAAAACACATTATTTTATGACTGAAAAACTATTTAAAAAACTAGACTACGGGTTCGGATGGCTTGTATTTGTGATTGCTGCTGTTGTGTATTTGATGACACTTGAGCCGACCGTGAGTTTTTGGGATTGTGGTGAATTTATCTCATCATCTTACAAATTAGAGGTAGGGCATCCTCCGGG
>JBBQCZ010000170.1:0-7579 GCA_038319215.1 Bacteroidales bacterium
AAGATTTTTTGAGTCTTCCTGTTTCTGTATTTAACTCATCATAATCAGTATACAATATACCACAAGTTGTATGAGATTCCATAAAATCAACTTGTATCTGAAGTTTATTTGGATTATGCCAATAATCATCTCCCGCACAACCAGTTAAGTATTTTCCTGAACATTCTTTTACACAATTTATGTAGTTTTTCAATACACCACCATTCCGTTCAGCAAGAATTAATTTTATCTGAGTTGGATATTT
The DNA here is from genome assembly GCA_038319215.1 of Bacteroidales bacterium. Lineage (GTDB taxonomy): Bacteria > Bacteroidota > Bacteroidia > Bacteroidales > ML635J-15 > Bact-19. The sequence continues at coordinate 245 of JBBQCZ010000170.1, forward strand.
CTGTTGATATTCAATACAAATAGCACGAGTTGTATCTGTTCCACAGTCTTCGCCAATAACAATTTCGTAGGGAAAATTGCAGCGTTGATTCAAAACGCTGTCAATTGTCTGAGATATTGTATCTTCTTGATTATAAGTAACTAATATAACAGAAGCAATTGGATTTTCTAAAAAATGGTGAAATTCTATAAGCATATCAATTAATCTATTATCCAGTTACTAAGAAATACTTCAAGTAACTTTATATCTACCGTAAATGATTCGTGAAGATTAGTATATTTATGAACAATTTTGGTCTCATCATAAATGTATTTTATATCTGCTCCCACTGACTGAGCCAACGTTGGAAATACTGAAATTGGGATATCAAAGTTTGTAAAACACAAGATTTTACAGTTTTTATTGCAAAAAAGCACATTTGTAAAAGCAGCACCAGTTGCCCCTATAATATGTGTAGCTTCGTTAAATATTTGAGCTTGTTCAGAAATTGAGTAGTTTTCAGGATAAATTGTTACAACACCATATTTATCCATTACTGATAAAACTTCGTCTTCATTGAACTTTCGTCGTTGTCCAGAATTCAATCGAGACAAATATATTTTTTTATGATATTCGGTAGTTGTATTTTCAGTAAGAAACTTTGTTCTAATAAATTCTATAACTCTACTGTCAAATAAATTATCCTTTGCAAGAATTTTAGCATTATTAATATAATGAGGAACAATTATGTTACCAAAACCAAAATAATACAAACTTTCAATCTTATAATTTACCTCACGCTTTACATAAATAATTTCTCTATTTTGCTCATTAAAAGTATTTATTAATTCTAAAAACTGAGAAATTTCTTTACAACTCTCATCAACCAATATCGGAATCCGAATGTCAATTTTTAATCTTTCAATAAAAAAGAAAATTGATATTACTTCGTTTAAAAAATGAAAATAATTTAAGGAATAATTTGCAACGAGCTTAATTCCACTCTCTAAATTGACTATTTGGTTATTTCTTGGGGTCAAAAATCGATCATTATCGTAATAAATAATACCAGAATCTGCACTATAATAGAAATTTGAAGTTGGATCTAAATACTTTAGTTCATAAATGGCTAAATCGTTATTTAATAAAATTACATTCGATTCTGCAATAATTGTAGCATTATGAAGAATAATATCATAAACATTAGTAATTAATACATGTCTAATGTCTGTAGTCTCATTATTTTTTTTATTGACAAAATTTGGAGATGAATACTGATAGTTCCTATTTTCTTTCGCTAATACTGTTACATCTTTAGGATATTTAATTACATAATCAGATAGTTTAACAAAATCTTTTTTTTCAAGATATGGTATTGTAAACAAAAAGTATATGAGTCGATTTTTTGTATTAATAGAAAGCATTAATAAGTAACGAAAGTCTTTGAATCCAGGAATTCTTGACCGGATAGTTCTTAAAAAATTCCAAATGTGAATTGGAATTATTTTTTTTATTTTAAGCTTGAACGCTTTAATTATTGTCATTTTTAAATCCAACTATTTAATAGCAAAGTAACTCTTTCAAAATCTTCTTTTTTCAGAACACTGCTGATTGGCAAACTCAATTCTTCAGTATGTATTTTTTCAGTAATTGGTAATGACTTATTATTGAATGGCTTATAGCACAACTGTTTGTGTGGTGGAATGGGATAATGAATAATGGTTTGAACCCCATTTTCTGTCAAATACTCCTGCAATTCATTTCTTTTAGAGCATCTGATTGGAAAAAGATGAAAAACGTGTGCATCCCAGTCAGTTATAACTGGAAGTATAATATCTGGATGGTTAATATTCTCAACATAATACCGTGCAACTTCTTTTCTTTTTTGAGTATCTGCATCGAGGTACTTCAGTTTCACATCCAATACGGCAGCCTGAATTTCATCTAACCGGCTATTTAATCCCTGATATTCGCACTTGTATTTTTCAATTGAACCGTAATTTGCTAACGCACGGACAACTTCAGCAGTTTTATCATCATTTGTGGTAACAGCACCGCCATCACCTAAAGCACCAAGATTTTTACCAGGATAAAAACTATGTCCCGCTGCATCGCCTAATGAACCAGTCTTTCTTGCTTCTTGGTTCTTAGTTCCTGGTTCTGAATAAATACATCCATGCGCCTGTGCATTATCCTCAATTAATTTTAAATCGTATTTTTGACAAATTGAAGCAATTTTTTGATTATAAGCACATTGTCCATACAAATGGACAATCATGATTGCTTTGGTTCTAGCTGTAATGGCTTCTTCAATCAAATTTTCATCTAGTTGGTAAGTGTTCAAATCGGGTTCAACCAAAACCGGCACCAATCGGTTGTCTGTTATAGCTAAAACTGAGGCTATGTAGGTATTTGCTGGGACAATTACTTCATCACCCTCTTGCATAATACCCATTTCGATATACGCTCGCAAAATCAGTCGCAAGGCATCCAAACCATTTGCCACGCCAATGCAATGTTTTGTGCCAATATAATTAGCATAGTTTGTCTCAAAGCTTTTAGCCTCGTTTCCCAATAAATACCAGCCAGAGTCAATAACCCTGGCTGTGGCCTGTTTTATTTCATCGGCATATTGAAGGTTTATTTTTTGAAGGTCTAGAAATTTAATCATGCTCGAGTCTTGTTAATTATTTTGATTATCAATTAATGTTTTAATACTTTCTTTAATTTTCAAATAACTCACAGGGTAATAATATCCTAATAAGTCAAGTTCTGTTTCATCATAAATTTCAACTCCGAAGCGTTTATGAAATTCTATTACTTTAAGGTTTTGCTTTCTAATATCCATGTGACAGCGCTTAAATCCTAATTCAAAAAAAGCAAAATCATAAATTAGTAAAGCACTTTCCAACGCTGCATATTTGGTTTTATTTTCATTCAAAATCCAACTTCCCCAACAAAATGAGACTTTTTCACCAATGAAATCATACAATCTGACAGTACCTATTGGTAAATTGTCTGAAATTCTGTGAATAATAAAATAATACTCAGTTCCAGCAAGTTCTCTTTGTTTGTAATTTTCAAGCCATTTTACCTGCTTCGACAAATCATCATCAACTGTGGAAAGATATTTATTGAACTCTTCGTTAATTCTTAATGAATGAATAAAAGCAGCATCTGAAATATCTGCTAATCGAAAATAAATTGTTTTGCTTATAAATTCCATATTCTATTTTTTAAATCAATCCTCCATTAATATCAATTGATGCACCATTTATATACGATGTATTTATCAGATATTCAATTGTTTGAACAACATCTTTGGGGTCACAAAATTTCCCACTTGGAATTTGATTTTTTATAATTTCCTGATAATTTTCAGGCACTTTTTCAATTCCCATACCAATACTCACATAACCTAAATTTATAGTATTAATAGTAATATCTGAATCACCAACTTCGGCAGAAATACTTTTAGTCAAACCCCAAAGAGCCGATTTAGAAGCTGCATAAGCACTCACTCCGGCAGTTGGTTTTTGGGCAACAACTGACGAAATATTTATAATTCGCCCATATTTCTGATTTCTCATAATTGGCAACAAACACCTGATTAAATTGAAAGTTCCGAACAAATTCACTTCAATTACTCGTTTCCATTCTGTTGGGTCAGCTTTATGAGCAAAAGAGTTGTACGAAATTCCAGCACAATTAATCAATGTTATCAATTCTAATGAGTTAATGTTTTTATTAATCCAAGTTGAGACTTGATTAAAATCGCTAACATCTACTTTTGTAAGTTCTGAGGGATCTGATTTAGTTGAGTTATAAGTACCAATTACTGAGATACCTTTCGATTTATAATATTCGAAAAGATATTTTCCAACACCATTAGAAGCACCTGTTATAACAACCATATTAATTAAATTAAAAAATTATGCCCATTTAATTATTGAAGCACCATAAGTCCAGCCACTACCAACGGCAGCAAACAATACTATATCACCTCGTTTTAATTTCCCAGACTTATTCACTTCGTCTAACAGAATAGGAATAGTTCCACCTGAAGTATTTGCATATTTGTCCATATTGGTCATTACTTTTTCAAAAGGTAATCCAATTAATTCTGCCGTTTTCTGAAGTATTTTAATACTTGGTTGGTGAGGAATCATTATATCGATATCATTGATTGTTAAGCCTGTATCTTCTAAAACTTGATTTATCGCCTTTGGCAAAGCTCTTGTAGCCGAAGCAAAAACAGTTTTACCATTCATCTGAAAATATTGTTCATGCATATTTTCGGGTGTTAATGGAATTTCAGAACCTCCACCAGGAATTGTAAATCCAAGCATTTCTTCTGTTGTATCGGTGTATAATCGGTATGCTAAAAATCCTTCAGTAACATTGGCTGAAGTTACAACTGCAGCACCAGCTCCATCGCCAAAGAAAACAGCGTCACGTCTAGTCCAATCAGTTATTTTTGAAAATGTATCAGCTCCAATTACTAAAATATTATTGTAAACTCCAGAAGCAATATACTGAGTAGCCACTGACATGCCAAACAAAAAACCACTGCAAACAGCTGTCAAATCAAATGCTGCTGCGTTTACTGCTTTCAATTTATGTTGAACAAATGCAGCTGTTGATGGAGCTTTTCTATCAGGTGTAGAAGTTGCAACAATAATCAGGTCAATATCTTCGCTGGTTAGTCCTGCATCTTCTATTGCTCGCTGGCCGGCAATAGTAGCTAAATCACTTGTTGCTTGATTTGGAGCAGCAATATGTCGTTCTTTTATTCCAACATTTTCAAATACCCATTGAGCATTCGTGGAAACAAGTGTTTCCAAATATTCATTTGTGTAGATTGTTTCAGGCACATACGAACCTGTCCCAATTATTTTTACATTTCTGACTAACTGTTTCATTGTTTAAATTCAATAAATTGTTTATAATCACGCATATAATCTGCTTCAATATATTTTTCGGAAGCTAAAACCAACAAACTTGAACCAGACGAAAAATTAACTAATTCACGCCAAATACCTGGCACCACATATAATCCCTGATAAGGTCGATTTAAAGTAATTGTACGCTTTATCTTTCCATCATCCAAGATTACATCAAAACTGCCACTTGCAGCTATAATCAACTGGCTCAAATCTTTATGAGCATGTCCACCACGTTCCTCGCCTCCTGGCACATCATATAAATAATAAACACGATTAATATCAAATGGAATAATGTCCCGATTTTCAATAACTGTAATATTGCCTTTTTCCCTGTGATTTTTATCTAATTCTATCACTGAACATTCATTCACTGTATTAACTTTACCTAAATGATTCAATCCTGAAGGTGCTGTAACAATCGACGGGGTTGAAATAATTTCATTTTTAGTTGTAACAAAGGTAGTAAATTCGTTGTAATTACGGATATAATCTGAATCATTAAATGCTGTTGATGCTAAAACCAACGCCAATGAGTTTGTTGAAAAATTTTCTAGACTTCGCCAACATCCTGCAGGCACAAATAATCCAAAATAAGAACGATTTAATGAAAACACTTTTTTTTCTGTACCATCATCCACTTTCACATCAAAACTACCCGAAAGAGCTATAATAAATTCTTCCTGTACTTTAAAAGCATGACTGCCTCGGGTTTCACCTCCCGGCACATCGTAAATCCAATAAGCGCGCTTAATATCAAACGGAATATGATTGTTCCCTTCCAAAAAGGAAAGGTTTCCTCTAACGTCCATAATCTTTGGAAGTTGAATCAGTTGGGGTTTATTTTTCATACTAGTTCATATTTATCAGTCCACTCTAATAAGTCCATTTTGTAGGAAAAACAGCTAAATGTTCAAAAAATGATAGTTGATATTCAGCGTATTACAAAAATAAAAAGTACTAAAAAATACTGTATTTGACTTTATACAGTGGTCTCATTTATTTAATATTGAAATTTTCAAATCACTTTATAATTTCATTATAAGCATTTTCAATCTTTGTTTGTGGTATTGAATAAGCTGTATGACTATTTGTGGGATCATCATCAACTCCCGTTATTGCAACTAGATTAATTTCAAAATAATTTGCAATAGTAGATAAATACAACTCATATATTCGTTGGAAATTCAAGAAAACAAGAACTTTTGTACCAGGTTGACAGAAAATTAAGTTCATAAAACCACTCGAATAAGGTCCAACAATAATTTCTGCTTCACTAAATATTTTCCTTTTTTCACTTAACGAATATTCATGTGGTGAAATTAAATCAAAACCTTGATGTTGAAAAAAAACTTCAACATTCTGAATTTCTTGTAAATTTCTACCTCCAATCCTCTTTATGAATAACTTACGAAATGGTTTTATAGCTTTTTCAACTTCTGTTTTAAAAAGTAATTGATTGTTTACAAATTTATTTTTCAAGTACGACAAAACAAATTCAGGAATAATAACATCAGATGGCGAGATATAATTTACATGATCTGAAAGTGTAGAGGTATTTGGCAAGTGATATAGATTTTCACATCTCACACATTCATCTTCATTTAATTCTAATACATTTATTCCTTTTATATTTCTTAATAAAGTACTGACTATTTCTCTAATTTGAGTATCGGTATATGGTGGCAGAATAACCGTAAACTCCTCACTTATATGTATTTGTAGCTTCTCAATACAGTCAATTTTGGGGAGAAACTGAATTAAAAAATGCGCCCAAATTGTTGAAGAAACTCCACATAATGAAAATCCATTTTTTATGGTAAGCACTTTCTCTGTATTTTGTATAGACAAAATATTATTGTTATTTTCTAACAAATCTTTATCTGCTGGAATCATTTTTGTAAATTGAGGTGAATAGCTTTTATGCCATATTGCACCATTTTCGAGCAAAATAAAATCTGACAAAGGGAAAATAGTAGCATTTGAATATCTTTTTAACTCAATTGCTGGTACTGTAAAAATCAATTCCCCACTAGTAATATGATTAATAACTTTCATCAGTAACATTTTTTCAGTTTTTGATTTTGAAACTTCAAAAACAACATCTCCCGCTTCATCGTAATTTATTATATTGATCTTTAAACTCCCAATTAATTGCTTTTTTCTTTTATATTTATTGTTATATTTCCTAAAATAGAAAAGAAAAATTGGCGATTTCTTAAAAAAATTTATTGGAATGCTTACTATTGATTTAACTATTTGATTCATAGAACTACTTATTAGATAATATATTTTAATAATCTTAAATAAATTTATTCTTAACCTTTATTAAAAACTGGCTCTATAACGTTTTGTGTGGGTAAAATATTTTCTAATATTTACTCCGTAGGAGTTTTCAATGTATAACCCCCAG
>JBBQCZ010000171.1:0-7450 GCA_038319215.1 Bacteroidales bacterium
AGAAAATCTATTACGTCTTTAAATCCCTGTGAAATCAAACTCTACGTTGGATTTAATTCGATAATCGTACCAACGGGTACGCTTATCTCATGAAATCCTTGATTTCTTTGGGCTTTAACGCCTCACAACGAAGTTCTATTACGTAATCTGGGTTTGACCGAAGTTTATACTTCACAAAATTAACTAAAATGATAACAAAATGTTTAAAAAAAGACGTAAATTGGCTTCGCCGAGCTTTGGTTCGACGATTAGTAGTTTATTTGCAGGAATAGTGGTAATTATGGCTATGTTTTTATCTGTAGCTTGTGAGAAAGAAGATAGTTTGTTGCAAACCACAACAGTTAATAACATTAAAACATTTAATTCAATAGACGAATATGCTCTAGAAGTTAATAAAGTCGCAAATATGACTTATGAGGAATTGAGTGAATACGAAAATAGTAATGGTTTTTATTCCTTTGGACGAAAATGTGATGAGATTTATTCTCAAGCGAATCCAGAGAATTTTAATTCTAGAGAAGAATTCTTCCAATTTGTGGAAAGTAACTCTGAGTATATCGAGTTGGTGACAGATTCTAACAAAGAATTAACTCTTGAAATAAAATCAGGATTTAATTCTAATAGATATCTGGTAGGAGAAGATGGTCTGTTTAGAATTTCAAATAATCTATATAAGGTTATTGACAATTTTACAATTTACACAAACAATAATAATATTGAAAAAATTAAAAGAATAAATGCGTTAAACTATCAAAATTATTTTGAAGATTCTACTATTATTTTTCCTAGTTATGTAAAACAGCCACAAAGCAAAACAACGGCAGAATATTATGACATTGATCGAGAGGCAATAAATGGTAATGAGAAAACTAAAATTTTTATGAATACATGGGGTTATGATCATTCTCAACAAAATGATACATATTTGCAAAGTGATTTTGTAGTACGTCCTTATCATAGAACCTTATGGGTTTGGTATTATTGTTCACGCACACTGTCTTGGGACATTGATGCAAAACTTGTTGCTCATTTTGGTGATGATGTTTGGGCTGGCTGGCTCATAGATGTAAATGAATCAGGTGTATATGATTCGTATCGATCACACACATGGTCTGTATGGTTAGATAACGGATTGGATAATGGAGGATATTCAGAAATATTTTGGGTTGAATTTGATTGGTGCCATTTTTGGGGAACTTCACCAGATGCTGGTCCAGCAAGTTATGATATTTACTAAATATGAGACATACAGTTTATTACATTATCATTTTATGTCTGTTATGCTCGTCTTGCCGTGAACTCGTGCAAGACGAGTTTCCGGAGTTCGAGAATACAGTAACTGTAAATACCCTTATTGGCGCAGGGGATACTATTAAAGTTTATTTAGCATACACAGACGAACTAAATGGAAATCCACTTGAAACCATTAAAAATGCTGTAATTTCCATGTCTAACCAAAATTTGGAAAGCATTAATTTCACGCATCAAGCTAATGGATTGTATGTGTCGAATTATGTTGCACAGATAAATGACACCTTTAATTTATCAGTGATTGTGCCAGGCGAAGATGTTGTAACATCTTCCTGTGTTGTGCCGGAACCAATAGAAATAATCGATGTAGATCTTGATCCCTATGGCTGCGTTAATGACGAGGGTGTTGCAATACCTTTGGCATATGTAAAAATAAGAAATAATTTTGATAATGCATTTTATGGGGTTGTTTATTTTAAATCATATGTAAAGGAGCCTCGTATCTCAGAGGACTTAAATAATCCCGGGTCATATACTGTAGATACTGTTTATGTTTTGAACTCAGATTATAAAGCAATTGGCACAATTGACAATATCAACGAGTTAGGTGAATTTCTTGAAAAAGAAATTGAAGTATTTAAATTATTTGATTCTAACCGAATAATTTCTGTGGCATTTCAAGTTAAACTTAGAACAGTGGATTATAATTATTACTCATATCTTAATAGCATTGGTGCTTATGAGGCTGGCAGATATCCTAACTTTTCTAGTTCTTATATTGTACCTTCTAATTTATTTTCAAACATCGAAAATGGGTATGGCCTCATGGGGGCATTTTCAGAATTTGAAACAGATACAATTTTTAAATAAAGCGGTGTATGAAAAAGTACTACAGTTTATTTGCAATACTTCTCCTGACTTATACATGCATTTTTGCCCAAACTCATGTTTCGGGTTATGTGTATGATGCCAATACAAAAGAAACAATCATTGGTGCAAACGTGCTCGACACTATAGTAAATTTGGGCACAAGCACAAATACACAAGGCTATTTCTCACTTATCAAAACATCACCTGTTCTTAAAATTTCATTTATCGGATACGAAACAAGTTATGTTGATATTAGTATTAGCGAAGATAATTTCCTCAATATTTACCTAAAAGAATCAATTGAGCAACTGAAACAGGTTGAGGTTTTGGCACAAGTTGAAAATTACATGAATGCACCAAAACTAGATATCAAAGACATCAAGAACTTACCTGCAATTGGCGGTCAACCCGACGTTATACGTGCGACTAGAATACTTCCAGGGATTCAAACTCTGAATGAAATATCCAGCTTACTGATAATAAGGGGTGGAGATCCAGGGCAAAATATGTATTTGCTTGACGACATTGAATTGTTATCGGTTAATCATTTGGGCGGAATCATGTCTGTTTTTAATCCCGATATTGTCAAAAATGTGCAGATATACAAAGGTGGTTTTCCAGCCAAATATGGAGGAAAACTATCCTCGATTGTTGATATTACTCAGCGAAATGGAAATGCCTCGGAATTTAATGGTGCATTAGGGATTGGAATTACAGATCTGAACTTGAGTTTGGAAGGAAAACTTGGAAGTAAAACAACCTACATTATTAATGGCAGGAAAACTGCATTTGACCCGTTATTGTACGCAATAACCTCAATTATTGAGGGTAACGCTTCGAAAATGTTTTACGGCTTTTATGATGCCAGTATGAAGATTTCCTGGTTTGCTAACGACAAAAACAAATTCCATTTTAATGTTTTTCAAGGAGATGACTACATCCATAATCAAAGTAATTTGAAGGAAAACAACACAGAAGTTAAAGCGAAAAAACATTGGGGAAATTTTGCTCTTGCCGGATCCTGGAACAGTACTGCAAATTCGAGGCTTTTCGGGCAAACCGTTTTGTCATACACTCGATATAGAGCGAAGGATTTTGAATCATACAGTAGCGACACAATTAGTAACTACAAAAAGAGATTTTTATCCAGTGTTGATAACCTTTCCTTAAACTCAAATTGGACATATAGAATTTCTAATGCATGGAGAATTGATGCCGGGTTGCATTCCTCATTTGGATATTACACGCCATTTAATTATCGGATTACAGGCGAAAGCTCTTCGTTTTCAAAAGTCTCCAATGAAATTTTCAATAATGCTGTATCTTTATCAAACACATTAGACATATCAAAATTTTTTAAGGCGGATATTGGTTTGCGTGCGACCAATTACACATACTCCGATGTGAATGAGTTTGTTTTAGAGCCAAGATTCAATATTAGCTTTAATATGAAAAAATACGGGCTCGTAAACATTGATTACATGCATGTTAGCCAAACTTCTCATTTATTTCTCTCTCCAGGAATTATCTACGTAAATGAAACTTGGTTACCTGCATCCAAAGGCGTTCCGGTATCCAAATCAAAACAATATTCTGTTTCCTGGAGTAAAAACTTCCACAACAATATGTTTGCGTTTAGTATTGGAGCATATCATAAAGACATGTCAGATTTAATTACCGCAAAATCTGTTTATTTTGATGCTAAAAGTCTTGAGAAATGGGAAAGTATTGTTGAAACAAACGGTGTTGGTACAGTTCAGGGTATTGAGATAATGCTAAAGAAGAATTATGGTCGCTGGACAGGAATTATATCATACCATTTAAGTCATGCAACCCGTCAGTTCGGAAATATCAATGATGGAGAAGCATATGTATTTGAGTTTAATCGCCCTCATGATTTTTCCATTTTCATAAGTTATGAATTGAATGAAAAATGGACTTTTAGCCTCGCATGGTGTTATCAATCGGGCTTACCATTTACTCCGGTTATCGGACGACAAATGATATTTGACCCAAATCGTGAAGATGGTTACAATTATTATGAAGCGTTTATTTATGGAGAACGAAATAGCGAACAAATGAAAGCTTTTCATCGGTTGGATATTGGTTTTACTTACAAAACTTTAACTAAAAAAAGCAAACTGCCTTGCGAGTGGACTTTCTCTCTTTACAATGCTTATAATAGACACAATCCTAACTATAACTATTACAATAACAATGACGGACCTTCTACTCCTCAGAATTTTAATACTTTTATTCATTATGACATGTATCAAATGAGTATTTTTCCTATCATACCTGGCATTTCATACAAAGTTTATTTTGGCAAAGGGGATGCAAAACGTAAGTTTGAAAAAATATTAAAAAATTTTGTTGAATTATGAAAATTAAGGTAATTATTGCGACAACATTGATATATGCAGCAATGCAAATAAGTGAACAAGATTATTGAATTATAACAGGTGGAATATAGAGCCTAGTCACAATTTAGTGCAAAATAGATATGAATTCTATTGATTTGAGATAATCTATTTTATCATCTATGGATGAATTTTGGCTTATTTAAGCATTTTGAGCTTGGTGTTGCCAAATGATCTCTTACATAAACTACTTGTTGTATCTGATGGTTGCTGTTTTATTTACCTAAATTATTTTAGAATGGAGAACTTAGGTTTTTTTTAGTGTTTAAAATAAATTGGTTCCAAATTAATAAAATTGAAAAGATTTCGGAATTCTATAATGTAATATCCACGATAATTATTTTACTTTTGCTGAAGATAATTATTTTAAGCACTTTAAATTTTATTTATGGCAGGAGCAGTTACAAATATGTCGTCATCTAAGGCAAGTAGCACAGGACAAGCTACAAATTACCCAGCACTAACAATCTTAGTTACAGTGTTTTTCTTCTGGGGGTTTATTGCAGCAGGAAATTCTGTTTTTATTCCGTTTTGCAAGCATTTTTTTAGTCTGGATCAGTTTCAATCTCAACTGATTGATTTTGCATTTTATTTGGCTTATTATATTGGCGCTTTAGGCTTGTTTGCTTATGGAGCATTTGGAGGAAATGATTTTGTTGCAAAGTTTGGATATAAAAAATCGATAGTTTTTGGTTTGTTATTTTCTGCAATTGGCGCTGCTGTTATGATTTATGCTGTAAGCATTAGCGCATTTACAGGAATGTTATTAGGTCTATTTATAGTTGCCTTGGGCTTCTCATTGCAGCAAACTGCAGCAAATCCGTTTGCGATTTCGCTCGGGAATCCAGCAACGGGAGCAGGACGAATTAATTTTTGTGGTGGAATTAACTCTTTCGGTACAGCCATCGGACCAATTGTAGTTGCGATTGCTTTATTTGGTTCTACTGCCGCCATAACAGATGATAAAATAGCTGCTTTAGGTCTTGACAAGGTAATGATTTTGTATTCTGCCGTAGGATTGTTATTTCTCTCTGCCGCAGCATTGTTTTGGTTTTCTAAAAAAGTGCCAGCCGGTATTTCTACTGAAAAAACAGAGAAATCACAAAAAGCCTTTTATGCTCTGATAATTATGACTGTTTTATTAATTGTTATGTTTGCTCCTGTTTTTCAGAGTTACTCTAAAGATGTGACAAGTTTTACGAAAGAAGCACTGTTTGATTTGGAAACTTATAGATTAAGTTGGCTTTTCGGAGCTTTAGCAGTTGTAGTAGTTTCGTTACTGTTAATTAAAAACAGAGCAACTAAAAATCCAAAAGGCTGGGGCGCAATGCAATATCCGCAACTTGTTCTTGGTATGCTAGCAATCTTTGTTTATGTTGGCGTAGAAGTGGCAATTGTAAGTAATTTTGGAGAATTGCTGCACAAACCTGCATTTGGTGGTTATAAAGCTAGCGAAGTTGCTCCTTTTATTTCGATGTACTGGGGAAGCTTAATGATTGGCCGTTGGACTGGTTCTCTTGCTGCTTTTAATCTAAAATCTGGAACTAAGAAAATACTTATGTTTGTTGTTCCGCTTGTCGCATTTGGTGTAGTTTTGGGTGTAAATGCTGTTTCGCAATATGATATTAAACCTTTACTGTATTATGTTTTATTAGTTCTTGTTCAGATTGCGGCATTTGCATTTACAAAGAATAAACCAGTAAAAACCCTGCTTGTTTTTGGTGTGCTGGGAATGTTAATGATGTTAATAGGGATTTTTACTACTGGAAATATTGCGGTTTATGCTTTTATGAGTGGTGGTTTATTCTGTTCAATTATGTGGCCTGCAATTTTTAACTTGTCACTTGCTGGTTTAGGGAAATATACAACTCAGGGTTCTGCATTTTTGGTAATGATGATATTAGGTGGAGCAGTTTTGCCACCTATGCAAGGAAAAATTGCAGATTATCTTCAGTCAGGTTCAAGTATTGAGGGCTTTGGAATTCATATGTCGTATTGGTTGCCAGTAGCTGCTTTTGCATATCTTACATTCTTTGCTTTTTACGTAAATAAAATTTTAAAGAGGCAGGGAATTGATTATGATGCAGCGGTGTAAAAGAGCAGTAGTTTTTTATTAATAGAATAGAAAAATTTACTTTTGCGGTGAAAAATGTGTATTTTTACCGCAAATATTGCGGCGCAAATATATTTACACGAACGAAATAAATTATATAATTTTCACTGGGACAATGATCGGTTGATTTCGGCGTTGACAGAGCTAAGGCATTTACAGGGTAGGCTTCTTGGTCAGATGGAAATTTTAGGTTTTGAACTCGTCGAAAAAGCAACTATGGAGACATTAATAGCAGATTTGAAAAAAACGAATTATCTTATTGTTAGTCCTGGCTCAATTCGAATTCCAGCAATAGATAAACTAAAAAGCTCTGTATAAACATGCAGAGCTTTTTAGTTTATCGAGCAATAATGCTTACATAACCAATAACCTCTTTCTAACAACAAAGCCATCTCCTTTGGCTTCCACAATATAAACTCCAGGTTTTAGATTGTCAACGCTAATTGTAAAGTTGAATGCGTTAGGAGAAATTATCTTTACTAATTGTCCACGAATATCAAATATCTGTAAGTTTTCAATAACCGCATCACATTCAATGTTTAGTGTTCCCAAACTCGGGTTTGGATAAAGGTTTGTTCTAGGCTCACTCACAATATTTTCGATTCCTTGAGCAAGTATAGGATTGTAATTTGATGGAGTATTGTTATTATTCCACCAATATATTAGGGAATCGAGTTGTGGACCATATTCAAAAAATCCGTTTTCAGATCTTTCATTTGGGTTTTGTAAAAATCCAAAAAGCACATCGATTTCAATTTCTTCTCCTGCATCTAGGGTAAATGGACCTGAACTTCCA
>JBBQCZ010000172.1:0-7409 GCA_038319215.1 Bacteroidales bacterium
ATTGTAAGTAAACAGTGTCGTTATATAAATCCTATCCCAATACTCGTAAGCTACCTTTTGACTGATTCCTTTAACAAACTGAACACGGTCACCTAGTTGTTTGTGATATGATGATATTTTCATCAAGCCAAGAGGCGGAAATTTGGTTCTATAATTGGGTTCGACTAGAAGTATATTTCTTGGCATTTTTCAGAAGATATCCTTTCGTATCAATATATTACGACACAACCATCAATTCAAAGCACTACCATAACATATTGTTAACCAAAAAGCTATCCTGAGATGTGAAAGACCCTGCTTGGGATACGGAGATGATGCAGAAAAAAATCAATTTAAGTTAAATGAAGATACTATTCTTACCCCACAGTAAATTTATTCTAATCTACAATTTGTATAAATTATGACCAGCTGGGATTGTCGCTACTTATTACATGCCTATTTTAGAATATTCGACAGAGGCAACTTGACAAGATTTCATTGATACTCTAGTTGAATCACAACCTGTTGGGTTGCAAAGTGATTCATGTACCACAAAATCACCTGATTATTACCTCTTAACATGAACTATTTCACTGTAATATCAACAATAATACCAAATCAAATATGGTTGTCATTGAGACCTGTTTTAAGAACACACTAAAATTTGACAAAAACAACAGACATCTTAACTATTCTAGCCTAAACTTATCGTAGTCTGTTGAACTGCGGGTAGGAAAAATCAAAAGATACTATTTCGTTTCCGCAATCCTTCAACTTCCTGAGCAAGAGCAAATTCAAAATCAAATGATTTAGGAAATTCAAGCTGACCATTTTCCATAAACTCTTCTAATAAATGGTCATACAAATACAACATTCCGGATTCTGCAAAACCACAACAAATTTCGACGATTTCTCGTTCTTGGACAAGTATTTCCATATTCCTCGCACGAGCATCCCATGCTATTGCAGTGAGGATAGGTATATCTATTTCTGACCGTAAAGTTGACCAGCGAAACAGAGCATCTCTATTATCCGGTGTCTTTGACTCGCCTAACAAATGACCAATTGTTGCACAGAGCGTAAATAAGTTGCCCATTTGTGCAAAAACTGCCGTATCTCCTTTACAGAGTGTCTCGTAAACACCTCTCCATTTAGTACTAATATAGGCTATTGGGGTACTGGAAGATTCGGGCATATTGATTCTCCGCTGCATTATTTGGTAGCTCGTATAGGGGTAAAGGATATCACATCCCGTTCTAGGATTTCCGTGGTCCCCTCTTCTTTCTTAGAAAGCTCAAATATTTTTCCCCAAGCTTTAGTTTGGCGAAGTGCTTCAGCTTCTACCCTCGTAAACTCTGTATCTGTAGCCAACAGTATCCACTGAGAAGCAATCTTGGGAATAGTAGCAAGTAAGTGGTCGCGATGTTCTCCTGAAAGACGCCCAAAGGGAGTGTCCATAAACAAAGGTACTTCCAAGTTACCGGCAACCTGAATCAGTGCCATGATGAAGGCTAAAGAAACAATCTGTCTCTGTCCAGCTGAAATTTCACCGAGCCGTCCTTGACCATCCCAGTTTAGGACATCAAGCATATAATTATCATCAATATCTATGGTTTTTATATCTTGCCTTGTTTTTTCGTCAGCGAGTTGATGAAAAATTTCAGTTGATTTGACCGCAAGTTCGCTCTTTATTCGATGGGCAAATGATTCGTAAATTTTTTCTAGCTCTTGTCGGGTATCTTCTGTAAGATTTCGTTTGTCTTGAAGTCGTTTTATACGGTCTTCATGTGTGGCAAGTTTTCCTTCTTCTTTTCTGAGCTCATCATATTTTTTTTCTGCTAATTTTTTATCCCTTTCAGTACGATCAATTTTCAAAATCAATAACTCTTTATCCTTTTCACACGCAGTCCTTTCAGCAACGAGAGTATCGGCACTTGACCCACCTTGGCCAAGCTCCTCATTCAATTGTTGAATTTTCCTCTCAAGACCTTCTATCTCTTCACGACATCTCTTTTCATTTAAGAGAAGTTTATTAAAACTCTCTGCAAGTCCTTGATGAGCACCAGACAGTTTATTCAAAGCTGAATATAGCGTTAATGTTTCTTGCCCTAGTCCAGGAGAATAGTGTTCTGCGAGAAATTTTTGTAAGCATTCTCTTTCTCTACTGTGACTATCATCCAAAGGTGTACCGCAAATACAAGCTTCACCGCTTAACAATTTTTCCACAAATTCTTTTCGTATTTCGGGCGGTAACTGTCCCTTATCTCTTCTCAGATTGAGTTCTTCCAATAATTGTTCAAGCAGGTCAGCTGCTAAAAGATGCGATGAGAGGTTCATCCTATCGATCATATCACTTTTCAAACCTGCTAATGTTTCCTGTTTATCCTTGATTTGGCTGATCAAATCCTTCCGCAACCTTTCTTTCTCAGCTGTTACTTCATGCCCCTCAATTTGTTTAGACAATTCTACGATACGATGTTTAATGCGTTTTTGTTCAGCATTATCCGTTTTGAGAGACTCTTCAAATGCTTCTATCTTTTCATTGTATTCCGCGATTTGTTCTGTAATTTTCTGCAATCGACCTGTTGACTTTTGGCTAATTTCCTTTTCATAACCACTTGCCAACTTTTTCAATCCCTTGATTGCAAGTTCCATTGCGTCAAGATCGAGTAATGCCCTTATCCCTTTACGCACTTCGTCGCGTCGTTCTCTTGTTCCTCGGGTAAGACGCTCAATCCGTTCGCCATCAAAAAGAAAATAATCCCGCAACCTTGAACTGAGTATTTCCTGAATGAAAGCTCTCACTTTATCAGGGTCGTTTTCTTTTGGTGAAGTGTTCCCATCAATCCCTGTCACTTGAAGTGCAATTTGATCTTGGTCTGAAGGGTTTTGCACAATCACACCGTCACCTTTCATCAACCCAGTCAACGCTCTGAAAACAGTACATTTTTTTTCTTGGTGAAAAAAGCGTACGGCTACACTGGCTGTTACTTCATGTCCAATATTATCCTTGAGCGTACGTTCATTAATAAGGTTTAGACCATTTTTCTTTCCCTCGCCCGTAAGTTCATCTTGAGAAAGGCTCCTGTCACCATACAGGCAAAACATTAGTGCTCTAAAAATTCCAGTTTTTCCTCGACCATTTTTTCCGTAGACAACAGTGACGTTTTTCTTTTGTTCATCAGCAATAATCAACGTTTGTTGACCTTTAAATTGACGAAAATCTTTTAATTCAATTTTTTCAAGCCGCATCAGTTACCCTTTGTTTAAGTGCCTTGGGAATAATTTTTCCTGTTTCATCTGCGACAAATGCAATACGTGAATGTTCTGAAAAATCCATTGCCTTTCTTGACTGCATTAGTGCAGTTTGGGCCACTAAACGCTTTGCTGGATCTTCAATTTTATTAATTATATCTTCAACAGTGTTTCTGTCAGCCATAGTAAACCTATACTCAGGAGTGTTGATTTTCCTGGTACACCTCCCAGGGACGTTTTCGTAAGGAAGCTACCAAATTAAGTGATGTAACGGTCTCCCAGATCGTATCCCGAGCTTGCTGAGAGTTATCAGCATCTAGAGAAAATTCAGCAAATCTGGGTAATTCCCGTGATAATAACCCCTTGGATGTATCCGTACCAAGTATTTCTTCGCTCTTCCATGGACCAATCAAAAAATCATAAACAACAGCATATGATTTCCCCTTATTCTTGCGCAGAATTCTCCCCCTTCTTTGTACAAATTCCCTTGGATTTGTTGAACTAGCGAGGATATATGCACGTTTGGTTGCTGGGACGTCAACTCCCTGGTCCAGACAACGAATTGCTACCAAACAATCAATATCTCCCTGGCTAAAAGACTCAAGAACATCAGCTCTAGTTTGGAGATTAACATCATGTACAAATTCATGCGTTCGTAATCCTATTTCATTTACTGCCTGTAAGACTTCTTTGTGAGCCTTTATTGCAATAAATTAGAATGTGTTGAAACAATTCACCTTGAGATTCACATTCTTTTCTATGTTGTTTTAAAATATCGAGGAGATGTGGGATTTTATTTTCTGCTTTTCCTATTAAATCAGCCCTTTGCCTTAGAAGGTTCTCAATTTTTGACTTATTTTCTTCTAAATCATAGCTTAACTTGGCAATACTGGCAGTCAATCGTTTGTATTCCAAGGCTTCAGTTTGGGTAAAATCTATTTTTTCTGGGAAATAATGATATGGAGTTAAATGTTTTTCATAAATAGCGTGCTTTAAATCATATTCGATGACTGTTTTTCCAAAATAATTCCGCAACACGGAAGTACCTTCCTCGTCATACCACCTGTCAGGAGTGGCAGATAGACCAATTCTCCAAGTCGCTTTTTTAAGTAAGCCTTTGCGCAATTTGGGAGAACCAAGCTCATGGATTTCATCACCTAGAAGAAGATAAGGAGACTGCAAACGCTTCATAATGTTTTGAAAAGTATCCATGGACGCGGTCTGGTGTGTTGTGACAAAACATATATGATCATCCAGACCAGCGTTGAATTCTCGTATGGCACTTCCTGTTGGTTGTTTCCATGTCGTCTTGCTTTCATATAAACGAAAAGGATCAAAGCCAAAGGCTTGTAGTTCTTTTACCCATTGATCAACCAAATGAATATATGGTACCAGGACTATCAAAGCTAATCGACCCTCTTTCTCAAAAACACTAACAGCAGCGGCAATAGCAGTGATAGTTTTTCCTGTTCCCGTTGCCATTTCAAAGATTCCATGTCTATTGTTCAATTCCCACTCTTCAATCGCATTTTTCTGATAATCTCGAAGAGAAATTTGAGAACTCATTGTTGGTTTTTTGGGGATGATTCTTGGTATTATTGCAGTTTTTTCGGGAAAAATATATGGACGTGAAAACCTGTCTGTATTACGAATTATAATGTCTTTCTCGGCTTCATTTATCTTTAGTACCCGAAGGTTTTCAAAAGAATCATTCCACATACTATCAAATCTTTCCCGATGCTCTGAGCACCACGTCTGCCCTTTATTCCATGAACAAAAAACAGAATAACTCTCCTCATTCAAGGATGCCTGGTGACTATCATTCTGGGAACCATGTAAAGCCACTTCATCACCCTGGCCATCAGTAAAAAGAGATAGTTTACTATGAAATATTCCTCCAATGAGTTCATTTTGAGGAATTGCAAATCTAAATTCAAGGACTTCATCACGTATAAGCCACGCTAGTGCCGCAAGAGTCTCTTGTTGAAGTTTTTGCTCAAGCTCTTGTATCCCATTCTCGATAGTTCTTTTAATAATAAGAGTATGTTGTTTTTCTTTTTCTGCTTCATGTATCGTCTGCCAGTCTTTTGCTGAAAGATTTGGTGAAGTAATGATCCTAGCTTTCCCACCTTGTTTCACAAAAACGAGAAGACCGGTAGCAGCTTCCTTAAGCCAACCAGAAGTGAAGTATCCAACACCGCGATCATATTTTATTGAAACTTGTAGCAAGGGAGTCACCACATCTTTAATTAGATTGGTCTCCAAGCTGGAGTAGGTTGCTTTGAGTGGAATATTAGGCAGGTATTTTAGAACCATATCGTTCTTCACCAATCTGGCTAAGAGTGATCTCATCGCTGTCTGGTAAATAAGCAATGGATGATTCAGGAAAAAAGACTTCATTTTTAGGTAGTGCTCGACCACTTGCAATAATACCTTCGCGCCAAAGCAATTTTTCTACATTTTTCTGTTTTTCTAGATTGTACTCAAAAGATTGACCAATCAAGAATGCAATCATATCATCTAAATCCTCGATATGGAATTGGTTTTCTATAAATATGCAAGCATCATCAAAAAACAGAAAATCGTTATGCTCTCCACCGACACTAATCAATAATTCTATCGTCCACTCAATTCCATTAGGCAATTCTGGCAAAAGGTACTTGTCAATAATTTCACTAATAATGATATGTGGAATTCCATTATTATTTTTATTTTGTAAATTTTCGCTAAGTACGGCATGCACTTCTTCGTACAAATCAGAATTCCAGTCAATTGTGGAAGGGTGGACAAAAGAAGTTTTACTCATCTGAAACAGTGTCGATTTTCTGATTGCACCATAATATTGATTATCTGACCAACCCCGTTTTTCCTGGAATTCTTTTTTGAGTTCAAGCGAAGAAACCTCTCTATTTTCTTCAATAAAATAATCTTCTATTGCTGCAGCAAGAGAAAACGTTTCTGTCCCCTCATCATGCCGTAACGATATTAAATAATGATTTATTTCTAAGTCTGTCGAATTGACACTTCTGATCAGTTTGACCATCGTCGATATAGGTGCATCTGGGCAAACTTGATGCCAGACAACCTGCAGTTCCAGTCTTGCACCTTTTAGGCTGTAAGCACCATTAATGGTAATCAACTTTCTGCGTATTGACTCTATAAGGTCTTCCAACTTATCATAATTAACCTGAAGGTAATCCATATGAATGTATGAATTATTCAGCCAAGGATATATATTTTCACTAGCTGATAAGGACATACTTAAACGATAATGTTTCCAACCTCGGCGTTCAACAAACTCCCTTTTTAGGTCAATTGCGCTTATTGCTTTCTTGGCAGATAGTAAATAATTTTCAATTTCGTCACCGACTGTTTCAGTAATGTCAACTTTTGACTGACAATCAACAACAGAAGGAAATTTACGGAGTCCAATCCGATCGCTGTTCAACGTTCGAATCAAAGTGTAAAGTGCATATTCGTTAGGTATACCTCCTCTTATCATATCTTCTTTAAATTTATTAAAAGGTAAATCAATTTGAAATTTTGGATTCCCTGCGTCAAACCGATGGACGATCCAGTCAGCGGCACGATTCACAGTTTTTTTATCAAACATAACTGTTTCCCTATGAACATAAAACCCACGTCCCCAGAGGTAAATATCCTCATGATCGGCTAACCTCGTAATAATAGATCTGGGATTTATATCTTGATATGTCACCGGGTCATGTTCCTTTAATGTCTTGACAAGTATCTCTCCTTTTTTGTGCAATTCAAGCCCGTTAGGAAAATGTTTCTGGAATGCTAAAGCTGCTTTATCCTGTTTGAGTAT
Source organism: Bacteroidales bacterium (assembly GCA_038319215.1). Taxonomy (GTDB): domain Bacteria; phylum Bacteroidota; class Bacteroidia; order Bacteroidales; family ML635J-15; genus Bact-19. The sequence continues at coordinate 7,064 of JBBQCZ010000172.1, forward strand.
CCTTCCGAAGCAGAGTAATCCATCCAATGAAGTAATTTTCTCACTAACTTCAACTTTTTTAAGGAGAGGAATAAGTACATTTCCCTCGATTAAATTGTATTGTGATATTGTTTGAGAAACAGCAGATTTTAGAATATTTTGTGAGAAATATTTATTAGGACACGACCTTTGAGTATTTTTTCTAATTGAATAATAGACATGATTTAACCAATCTTCCCCTTCTCCAGAGATAAGATCATATTCCCAATCACAAAAAATATTATCATCAACTAAAGAGAATAATTCAGAAATAATATCTTGATCACATTGATCAGTGCAATAAATTCGAATCGACAATAGACTTATA
>JBBQCZ010000173.1:0-7181 GCA_038319215.1 Bacteroidales bacterium
ATTCGGACCAAGAAGAAACTTCAAATTATTCAGGTTACAGCTTTGCTTTTGCCGATGATGGAACACTTTCTGCTGAGAAAAACAGTGTTATTACCTCGGGAACATGGTCGACCGGAACAGATGATAGTGTAGTAAAATTAATAATTAGTTTCGCATCTCCTGATTTGCTAGAAAGTTTGAGTGATGACTGGCATGTCGTGGAAAGAACACCCGTAAAAATCAGACTCGAAGATGTTAGTGGTGGTAATGGTGGAACTGATTATCTTACTTTTGAGAAAATGTAGACCTTTTTGTTGTGTTATTTGTTTGTAAGTTAAAATAATATTGCAGACTTATGTAAAATAACGCTGAGTATAAACAATAATAAGTACAAAATAATTATATTTGGATTTTCTAAATATCACTTATTTTAGATTATGAATATACCTTCAAAAATTTTAATCGAAGCTATCGAATTTGCAAAAACAGAACCTCAAGTGTATGCAAATCTTGCATTACGGGATAAAACAGAAAATCTTACTGCTAAGTCAATTCGTAGTGAGGTTATCGGAATCTCTGCAGAAAAGCAAATAATTAGAATTAGAATATATGTTGATTATATTCCTCAAAATACAGAATTTATTGTTGGTCAGGATGTCGTAATTGATTTGATTTGGTCGCCTGTAAGTGGTTATGCTATTGAGAATCTCTTTTATTATCCGTCTAATTAATCTGTTTAAATATTTACATTTTTTGTGTAGCTCACGAACTTGCGAGTAACACCATTGACTCGAGTTTACCAGACCCATGTAACTTTCATGAACGTCGCTATTTCAAACTCGGCCTAGAAAATGACTATCATTTGTACTAGCAAGCTCGTGAGCAAAAAATCCAATTAATATTTCTACATCATCTGCATTCCACCGCCCTGTTCGTTTTGGTCGTTATTATCTTTGCGTGGTTTGTAGTCATTAATTCTATAAGTAAGGCTTAATTTCAACCTAAATCCGCTAATTAGATATTGTGAGTTGGAGCTAAATCCATCAAAAGTTGTGTTGCTAATCCAGTATTTTGATTTAATTATATTGTCACAGCCGAAACTTACAGTCATTTTGTTTTCAGCATATTTTGTTTTACTGCAGCACTAATCATGTAAAAATGGTCAGAGGTGGTATTTAACTCAATCCTAGGCCCTGAAAAAGATCCCGAAACTTGAAAAGTTGTAGCTGTTTTTTTTTAAGTATATGATGTGTTAAGCCAAGCATTGTAGTTAATCATCTTTTTACTTACATCGGCACCTTCGAAATTTCCGGCTAATTCATCCCCATCTTTCTTAAACTGATGTGTATAATTAAGGTTCCCAGTGTAGAAATGATTATTAAAATCCATTAAACTTTTTTGATCGAAACTATATACGTCGATTAGTGATGAACCTGTTCTGTATTTGAAAGAATTATGTGAGTCAAAATCATATCCATAGTACCATCCACCTACATTTCCCGAAATCGTTAGCAAATCTTTTGTACTAATATTAATATCTGCACCAATTCTGACATTATATGTGTTGTTTTTCCAAAGACTGGTAAAGTCTGCAATAATTTCTGTTTGCGAATCGTAACCACTTATCTGAGTTGTGTTTCCAGAGCTGGGATGATTATAATATCTACAATCAGCTTAATTATTTTTGCCACGCAACTTGATTAATGAAGAGCCTTTTGCTGCAAAAACGTTAATGTTTGCATATTCAACTGCTTGTTTTCCTCCCGTTTCAGTTACTAATCCGTAACAGCCACCTTGATTTTTATTTTCGGGTTGTGCCGATGCAAAAAATCCAAATAGAACTAATGCTGAAATGAGTAAAATGCTTTTCATAATGTCGTGCTTTTTTGCAAATATTAAGACATTTCTAATTCAAAAATTCGGATTAACATTGTTTAATAAATGTTTAACCAGATGTTAAGAGTTTGAATTATAGATGATTGTGGAATAAAAATTTGCGGTATTTAAAAACTTCGATTACATTTGCAGCGAAATTCTTCACTAAAAAGTCAGGGATTTTAATTATACAGAAGGAGCGAGAGACTGGGCTCATTGACCTCCTGGCAACCATCAGTAAACAAACTGAAAGGTGCCAAACCTGCCGAAAGGAATTATAATTAAAAACTAAAAAATGAAAAAACACACTGATTCTTCACGTATTTACAGCAAAATTACAATCATCGCTCACAGATGCTACATTTGTGCTATCATGAGTATGTAGTTCTTCGTCAATCAATTTAACTTAAGCATTAAATTTATAAACATGGAGCAGAATAATAAAACTCTTATCGAAAATATACTACAATCGCGCATACTTGTTTTGGACGGAGCAATGGGAACAATGATTCAGAGATACAAATTGTCCGAAGAAGATTACTGTGGAAGCCAATTTGCTAATTATCATTTATCACTTAAAGGTAACAATGATTTATTGACTCTTACTCAGCCACACATTATTAAAGAAATTCACGAAGAATATTTAGCAGCGGGTGCAGATATAATTGAGACAAACACTTTTAATGCTCAAGCTGTATCATTGGCAGACTACAACATGGGAAGTCTTTCTTATGAGATAAATTATAATGCCGCAAAAATTGCTAAACAAGCTGCCACGAAATTCAGTACTGATGAAAAACCCAGATTTGTAGCAGGAAGCATTGGCCCTACAAATAAATCTCTGAGTTTGCCTTCCGATTTAGGCGATATTGCAATTCGTAGTATTAGTTTCTTGGAAATGGCAAATGCTTTTGAAGTTCAAATAAATGGATTAATTGACGGAGGTGTTGATATTCTTTTAGTTGAGACAATTTTCGATACTCTTAATGCGAAATCATGCCTTTTTGCAATCAGAAAAGTATTTAATGAAAGAAATATTTCTTTACCAGTGATGATTTCTGTAACCATAAGCGATAATACTGGTCGCACACTTTCGGGACAAACATTAGAAGCTTTTATAAACTCTATTTCACACTTCCCATATCTGTCTGTAGGATTAAATTGTGCATTGGGAGCCGAAAAAATCAAACCATACCTTCGCGATATTTCAAGACTTAGTAATAATTTCGTAAGCGTGTATCCAAATGCCGGTTTGCCAGATCAATATGGAAATTATCTTGAAACTGCGGAAGAAATGGCGCTTATTGTAAAGTCGTTTGCAGATGAAGGCTTGGTTAATATTATCGGTGGTTGCTGTGGTACAACACCTGAGCATATTAAGCATTTTGCTGCGATTGCAAAAACAGATGAGCTAAGACAGGTAAACAAAACCAATCATAATAGCCATGAAACTATTCTTTGTGGAACAGACTGTGTAAGAATTAGCAAAGCAAGCAATTTCGTAAATATCGGAGAACGTACAAATGTGGCCGGTTCAAAAAAGTTTGCAAGACTTATTCGCGAGAAAAATTATGAAGAAGCACTTCTAATTGCAGCATTTCAAATCGAAAATGGTGCAAATATCATTGATGTAAATTTCGACGATGGACTTTTATCTGCAAAAGATGAAATGGCTAATTTTCTAAGAATGATTGCTGCTGAACCTGATATTGCAAGGGTGCCGATAATGATTGATTCATCCGATTTTGATGTTATTGAGACAGGACTACAGAACTGCCAAGGAAAAGCAATTGTGAATTCTGTTAGTCTTAAAAATGGAGAAGATGAATTTAAAAGAAATGCACTTAAAATAAAATATTATGGTGCTGCAATGGTTGTTATGGCTTTCGACGAAAATGGCCAAGCTACAGATTTTGACTCAAAAATCGAAATATGCCAACGAGCCTATACAATTTTAACTGAGGAAATTGGCTTTCCACCTGCCGATATAGTGTTTGACTGCAACATCCTAACTATTGGAACAGGAATGGCAGAGCACTCGAATTATGCTTTAGATTTTATTAATGCTGTTAGCTGGATTAAGCAAAACTTGCCTGGTGCAAAAACTTCTGGTGGGGTTAGTAATCTGTCATTTGCTTTTAGAGGAAACGATTTGTTAAGGGAAGCATTGCACTCTGTTTTTCTCTTTCATGCTGTAGCAGCTGGACTGGATATGGGAATTGTAAATGCTGGGAACTTACCTGTTTATGACGAAATTGATGAACAACTAGCTCAATTATGCACAGATTTGATTTTGAATAAAGATAAAAACGGGACTGAAAGTTTATTAAAATTCGCTGACTCCCTCAAAAATATACAACAATCGCCAGAGATTAGCCTCTCCCGCGATCTTATTCCACTAGAAGAAAGGCTAAAAGCAGCTTTGATACGAGGAAATTCCGATTTTGTTAATCTGGATATTGCTGATGCTTTAGAAAAATACTCTAACCCAGTAGAGATTATTGAAGGTCCTTTAATGTCGGCAATGAATCATGTTGGTGAACTTTTTGGTGCTGGAAGAATGTTTCTACCACAAGTAATGAAATCGGCCAGAGTAATGAGAAAAATGACTGAATTAATTCAACCATCAATAAATGCGTTGAATGGTAATAATTCAGAAAGAGCCGGTAAAATACTTATTGCTACAGTAAAAGGAGACGTTCATGATATTGGCAAAAACATCGCTGCGGTAGTGCTTTCTTGTAATAATTTTGAAATAATCGACCTTGGAATAATGGTAAATAAAGACAAGATTATTGATGAGGCTGTCGCTAAAAATGCGCATATTATTGGTTTAAGCGGATTAATAAGCCCTTCACTTTATGAAATGGAGCAAATTGCGGCTGAACTAGAAAATAGAAATCTAAAAATCCCACTTCTTATCAGTGGTGCAACAACTTCAAAGATTCATACTGCCGTAAAAATTGCACCCTTATATTCTGGACCTATTATACATGTGAAAGATGCCTCGAAAGCGGCTTCTATTTGCTCACAATTACTTAATCAAAATTCTCGAGAAGCATTTATAGATAGCCTAAAGCTAGAGCAAGAACAGATAAGAACAGACTTTTATAATAAAAGTATAATCCATAAAAAGCGAAGTGTTGAAGAAGCAAGGGAAAATGGCTACGTGTGGCGTAACGAAACTGCAAAAATCGTAAAACCTGCGAAGTTTAATGAAATTGTAGAACTTAACATTTCTGTATCGGAGCTAATTCCTTTTATTAATTGGACTTCATTTTTTGCAGAATGGAAAATTGCAGGAAGATATCCTCAAATATTCAATCATCCCGAAAAAGGAATTGAAGCAAAGAAAATCTTTGATGATGCTAAATTATTACTAGATAAAGTAGTACAAGAAAATCTATTACAAGTCAAGGCTGTTACTGGAATATACTCTGCATTTTCAAATAATGAATCAATATGCATTAGTGCAAACAATAAAATATTCAATTTTAATTTTCCACGTAATCTGCAATATTATAATGATGGCAGTAAAAACCTTTGTTTGGCTGATTATATTGCGCCTAAAACCAAGAATGTTGTTGATTATGTAGGAGTTTTTGCTCTAACTACTGGATTAGGTGTAAATAAGATCGCTAAAGAGTTTTTAGAAAAATCTGATAATTATAATGTTGTGATGATAAACGTGCTTGCCGACAGATTGGCAGATGCTTGCTCAGAATATATCCATTATAAACTGAGGACAGAAATTTGGGCTTACTCAAATGAACGTTTGGTTGAGCCTGAGGATTTGTATAAAGGAAATTACCGAGGAATAAGACCAGCGCCTGGCTACCCACTTTGTCCAGATCATTCGCAAAAAGACTCAATTTTCGAAATACTTGATGCAAATTCCAAAACAGGAATAAGCCTCAGCGAAAATTTTGCAATGTTGCCAACAGCTTCGGTGTGTGGATTCTTTTTTGCTCACCCTGAATTAAAATATTTTAATATCAAATAATGAAATTACAAAACCAAAATATTATTTTGCGAGTGAACAGTCTCATCATTAGTTGTTTTTTTGCTTGTAATTTGTAATTTGTAATTTACTTTAAAAAAAGTATTTATGAAAGTATCCGAAATTCTTAAAAATTCATTAAAAACTCAGGTTTCATTTGAGATATTGCCTCCTCTAAAAGGTAATAATATTGAAGCAATTTATTCTGCTTTAGATAGCCTTATGATATTTAAACCAAATTATGTAAATGTTACCTATCATCGTGAGGAGGTCGTTTATAAGCAGCACCCATCTGGATTGCTAGAGAAAAAAGTAGTGCATAAGCGTCCTGGCACTATTGGTATTTCGGCTGCACTCAAATTTAAGTATGGGCTTGTTGTTGTTCCTCATATTATTTGCGGCGGATTTACGGCAGAAGAAACCGAAGAGGCATTGGTGGAGTTGAATTATATCGGAGTTCACAATGTTTTAGCAATTCGTGGTGATGCCGATAAAACCACAAATATGTTTATGCCCGAAAATGGAGGACACAAATATTCTATCGATTTAGTAAAGCAAATAGCAGGATTAAACAACGGTATATATCTTGATGAGGATTTGCAGGAAAAAACAGCTACTAACTTTTGCATTGGCGTTGCTGGTTATCCCGAAAAACATAACGAAGCCCCAAATTTTAGTTCAGACCTCGATGTTTTAAAACAAAAAATTGATGCAGGTGCAGAATATATTGTTACTCAAATGTTTTACGATAATTCACATTATTTTGGATTTGAAGAACGTTGTTTAAAAGCGGGAATAAAAGTGCCGATTGTGGCTGGGATTAAACCAGTTTCAGTAATAAATCATCTTAATATTATCCCAAAAACATTTAATGTTGAAATTCCTGAAAAGCTCGAAAAACTAGTTCGTAATTGTAAATCAACTCAAGATGTTCGCAAGCTTGGAATAGAGTGGGCTACAAAACAATCCGAAGAACTTATTAAAGCAAATGTGCCAGCAATTCATTATTACACAATGGGTAAACCCGATAATATTGTAAAGATTTGCGAAAATGTGGGGTTTTGAGTTGCTAGTTCCCATAACTTGCTGACAAATATAGCTCATAATAAAAAAGACTCACATTTGTGAGCCTTGTGGAGCGTAGCGGACTCGAATCCCGTGAATGCCAAAATTTGGTGAAATTTTGTGCATTCCCGAGGATCCTCAAAAATTTACGTGTCCGCAAAAAAGCGGGCACTAATTTTTGGGACCGATCATCACGAGTCTGCCAATAAAAGAGTAAAATTATTTTTAGAAATGTAATCAGAAACTCTAAGTCTGCTTTTTT
>JBBQCZ010000174.1:0-7168 GCA_038319215.1 Bacteroidales bacterium
AACAGCAATTTGGGAAAAACTAATAAGCTCAAATAGAAATGCTATGTTCATTGAAAACCAAATTTCAAGAATAAAATCGATTACGTCGAAGGAAATTAGAGATTTATCAATCCGCTTTTTAAACTCAAATGGTTTTCATACGGTTGTTGCTGGGAAAATGTAGGAATAAGGTTGACAAGTCAATTACAACAAGCTCAAATAAAACACATTTTATCGATAAAATATTGCATTTTATCCAAATATCATTTGCATGATATTAAAATATAGTTTATGTTTGTATTAAATTGTAAACCAAATAAGCATGGAAAATAGAATTTTGCAAAGAAATACAGCAATTGCACACATGCACACACACACACACACATTCGCAATTGCGGTAAATTATTAAGTGTTTTTATGTTTTTACTTGTCCTTCCATGTATTGGATTTTCGCAGGCTAGTTGGGATCCAGCCGGGAATATTGTTGCAGTTGGAAAAAATTATCTAGGTACAGTAAATAATTATGGGGTGTTTTTTATATCTAACAATATTGAGCGAATGCGCTTAACCGAAACAGGTCTGTTTGGTATCGGCACCACAAATCCACAACAACTTTTACATGTAAATGGCAATATACGGTTTTCTGCGCTTAGCAACAGCACACAAACTTCTGCCATTATGATTGATGCTAACGGAGATTTGAGCACAAGAGTTTTAAATATTGCCAACTGGGATGCCGCCTATTCATGGGGAAATCATGCTGGATTATACAGACCTATAAGTTGGGTTCCGTCGTGGAATGATGTTACAGGCAAACCGAGTTTTGCAACAGTTGCAACATCGGGCAATTATAACGATTTGCTCAATCTGCCAAGTTTATTTGACGGTAATTATAATTCATTAAGCAATTTACCCACACTTTTTGATGGAAATTACTCTTCATTAAGTAACCTACCAACGTTATTTGATGGCAATTACGCTTCGCTTGCAGGATCGCCAACATTCGCAACTGTAGCTTATACCGGAAGTTATTACGATTTAATAGATATTCCAACATTGTTTAACGGTGATTATTACTCATTAAACAGTTTGCCAGAACTTTTCGATGGAAACTACAATAGCCTTTCGGATGCTCCCACAACTGAATCATTAAATTATTGGTCTAAACTAAACAGTAACTTATTTTATAGTACAGGTAAAGTTGGAGTTGGAACAGACAATCCTCAAAAACAAATACACATTCATAATAATGAAAACACACCAACATCTGGAGGTGGTGGACCAATAGATTTTGAGCCAAGAACACGAGCCGGACAGATTCCTTCTGGTAGAACAAGCTCTGAGTCTGCTTTGCTTTTAACAAACAAAACTTCTGGTAGCACAGCAACAGACGGATTGTTATTGCGTTCTTATGACAACAATGCTGTTATTTTTTTACAAGAAACAGGTAGTCTAAGTTTAATAACAAAAAATGCATTGAGATTTAAAATGGAATCTAACGGAAATGTTGCAATTGGTAGTTTCCAGAATAACTATTTTGTGGTTAAAGAAAGCGGCAAAGTAGGTATTAAAACCACTGAACCAACCGCAGCATTTGACATTAATGGAGATATCCGTATTCGTACCGGAGCTTCCGAAAATTCAATACTTACCAGCACTGCAAACGGTACAGGACAATGGAAAGAATTAAAACTTGAACTAAACGGGAATACTTTAAGTTTGGCAAATCATAATACGGCGGTTGATTTGAGTGGGTTTAGACAGAGTTTGAGTTGTGATGGAACATATCTTACTTTAAGTGGTGACGGTGGCTCAGTTCCAGTAAACTCATTTAGTTATTGGACAAAGGAAGGCAACAAACTTTCCACTAACCTAGGGATAGGTGTTGGCACTACTACTCCAGACAACGCATCAAAAATTCACATTAAAGGAAATTCGAAAGCCTTACTTTTTGAACCAGTAATAACTGGAGGGAGTGGCTATTCTGATATTAGTTTCTATGACCCAACATCGAGTCAAGAATCATGGACAATCCGCTCTCATGTAAACGATCAAGAGAAAGGGGACGCTCTAATGTTTTGGTCAAGACAAGGTGCACCGATGATTTTGGTGGGTACCGATGTGAAGTTTGGTATTGGAGTCGAAACTCCATCAGCAACTTTGCATATTAAAAAGAATACAGCCCAATCAGAAAATTACTCCAAGGCATTTCAAATTGATGTAAACAACAATTTAACGAAATCATTTGTTGTTTATAATAGCGTAAATAGCGAGGAAGTATTTAGAATCTGGGGTAATGGAAGTGTAAACGCAAAGGGCATTTATGCTCAGCAATTTAAAGTTAAAGCTCAATTTGGCGATTATTATTGGCCAGACTATGTCTTTAATGATGATTACGATTTAATGGAGTTATCCCAATTAAAATCATTTATAAAAGAAAACCAACATTTACCAAATGTACCTAGTAAAGACGAAGTTGCTATTGAGGGTGTCGATTTAGGAGAAATGACCACAGTTTTACTCCAAAAAATAGAAGAGCTAACACTTTACATAATAAAACAAGATGAGCAAATAAAAGAACTAAAAAACGAAATGAATATTCTTAAGGAAGATCAAAACATTCAAAAGTAGTTTAACAAAAAAAGACCCCATATGAAATTTTCAAGAATCATACAATACATCTTTATTATTGCTACTTTTATATTATTTCAATTGATTTGCAAATCGTCAAACAACAATTCTTATGAAACCGATTGTTTAAATAATTCTGTAGTTCAGGATTCGATTATTGGTAAAGATTCTAGCAATAGGTCTATCGTAAACATAAAAATTAGTCCATTTAGAGTTTTATTTGGTGATTTGCAAACAAATAGTTGCGCAATAGGCTGTGGATTTGAAGCACTAATGAAAAAACATCACTCCTACGATATTGGTTTATATCTTTTATTGCACGAAAATATTATTGGTTCCATCCACCCTTTCCCCAAAAATGTAAATAAACTAATTGGGTACTATTTATATTTTGACAGTAAAAACTATTTCATCAAAAAAAAACCACAATTCAATGCTCCATATTGGTCGTATTCATTTGAAACTTATTATACTTTTTCAAAACCAACATACTCGCCGCAAAAAATAACCGTTTATCGTCAATCATCATCTGTAAGAATTAATATTGGAATTCAAAAAGGATTTTTTGATTCGAAAAAGTTCATTTATGATTTAAACTTAGGTGTTGGAATGTCACATTTATTTGCTTATAGCCCGTCAGACGAGTCAATACAGCCATTTACCATCCCATTATTTAACGAAAATTATTATAGTACCTATAGTGCTTCTAACATCCTGTATCCATCAATTCATTTAACAATTAGATTAGGTTATGTTATTAAATAATAGAATTAATCGAAAATATGCAATTGTCTTTCTTGTTGCAGTTTTGTCTTGGCATAACTCTCCTTGTCAAGCGGTGATTGATTGGAAAGATCAAGTCGCGCAAAGTGTTTTAATAGACCAAACACCTAGAGATCCAAGCGAATATCTTTGGACAGAGTGTCCAAATTTAAAACAAGGGGTTAGAATTAACATTAATCCAACAGAAACAAAGCAAATTTTTGTTGAAGAGAGGAATTGTGTTTTTTCATTTGCAGACTTTAGGTTCACTGGACAAGGTGGACTTTTCTCTAATGCAATGTTTACTTCTATAAAAATAAGCATTAATAATCAAAGTTTTTTTAGCATTTTTGATTATAATAGTAATGATTTACATGCTGTTTCGGAAGTTATTTGGGATGGGTCTTCCTCATTTACTGAAGTTGGAACTTATCATGTCGAATTAAAAATTCAAGAGTTTAACAGTCTTTACACAAGAAGTTATACAATCAAAGTTGTTCCAAAATCTGACAAACTATTTTTTGATAATTACAATAATAGTATCCGAGTATGGAAGTCAGGTAATCCAAATGCAAAACCAATAGTCCTAAGCCCTGGTTTTGATGCATATAATCTAAAACCCGAGCAGTACTATCGCTATGCTGGGAATGAATTATTTAATTGTTTTTTGAGTAATGGATTTGATATTTATGTTCTATGTTACAAATTTAATGCACAAGACCTTAGAAACAATGCTGCAATATATTCTTCTGCAATACAATTCATTTCAAGTAACTATTATAACAATCAAGACATTATATCAGCAGGAATAAGTATGGGGGGCTTAATTACAAGATATTCTCTTGCAAAAGCGGAACACACCAATTCACCATTACCTGTTGACACATGGATTTCTCTTGATGCACCTCATCAAGGAGCATATATTAATATAGAATTACAAGAATATTTAAAAGAAAAAAATGAAGACTCATACAGCGCTTATGCTAATAATAACGATGCAGCTAAAATTATGTTGCAGTACAATGCTTATGATGTAGGTGGTGTTTTAAAACAGAATTTTTATAATGATTTATACAGTTTAAATGGTAACGGTGGGTTTCCAAAGAAGGCCTACAGCATTGGAGTTTCTTTTTCAACTGCTGACCCAAACCCAGATTCTGGGATGTGGTTAAAAATCGAAGCTCCAATATTATTATTTTTCACTTTAACAAAACGAATTTATTTAGAAGATACAGAGATGCAAGCAGGATCATATATGCCTCCTTTAAATATTGACCCACGTCCAATTTTAAAATTTGGGGGAGCTTTTTTCTCAACTGCAACAATAACTCAACTTAAAAATCCAGCATTTATGCCGCATAAAAGCACACTTGACTATGATGAGCACGGAAATACAAAATTTGATAATATCATTATTCCAGCAGAAACTGGATCTCACGATCAAATACCTTCCGATATTATTCCCCGCATTGTTGATGGGGTAATTCAGAATGTTACTAAAATTCAAAATAAAACTTTAAACGGCAATATAAGTATTTTAGCTAAAAATGGCATTGTCTGTGGCTATAATGTTACAGATGAATGGTCTTATGGTAACGTTGTTGTTTCAAATAATGCAAACGTTTTATTTGAGTCAGGAAATTATATCGAATTTAAACCAGGCTTTAGTGTAATGTATGGTGCAACGATAGAGACTAAAATCAATACACCTTTTTATCAGTGCAATTCTGAATATTACAGTATTATAAATAGTAACGACTATTTTAATGACAACATTAGTGTAAATTCTAATAAAAATATTGAAGAATCTGAATGTTCATACCCAAATCCATGCAACAACGTTTTATATGTTTGTATTAACACTAAACGTTATAACAAAATTACTTGCGTTTCAATGGACAATTCAGGACGAATAATTGACAAATCTGTAGCACAAATAATTGATGAAAGTCACATCAAATACGAAACAGCATTCATAGAACCTGGATTATACTATCTTAGCTTCTATTGTGAAGACACCTTAATTAAAACAATTAAATTTATTAAACAATGACCTATCCTATTCTAAGAAGATTTATTATGGGAATACTCTTCCTATTATTTTGCAATACCGTTGTCTATTCTCAAATAATCAAAAGTGTTGGTCTTGCTAATGGTGTATCGCTATCTACAACGCATATATACGGGTGGCAAATAATAGAATTAGAGTACAAATTAGGGGTGTATTCAGCTGCAAATATTGATTTTTTTAATAACAAGTATGTATCATGCAGGGCATCTTTTGAATATTGTCAAAAAGGAAATAAGTTCCTAAAATTACCCATATATAATTATGACACAGGTACTTATGAGGGGAGTACGGAAAATGTTAAAACTGAGTTTGATTACCTTTTTTTTAACACAAGTCTAAAGCTATCCTACCCTTTTAAAAAGTTTATTCCATACCTTATTGTAGGAGGTGGATATGGTCAAATGATAAAAACTTCTGATTTAAAGTTTAAAGAATACTATGGTTTTGATGTTTCAACCGATTTCAATGTTGAGTCATGGGTGGTAAACAATGGCATTGGGCTAAGTTACGAATTTCAGAAGGTTGCATTGTTTTGCGAGTATCAAAACCAGTATGATATTAATTGGTTATTTGAAGGCAATAATGTTGGATTGAAAAACAATTCCTCATTTATTGCCCTTGGTGTTAATTATTTGATAAATATTAAATCAGAATAGCTATGAATAAAAATATACTCTTTTTTAAAGTCGCCATATTTCTAATATTTGTGCTATTATCACAGCTTCTAAGTTTTAAAGTATCATCCCAAAATCAGCAGAGTACGCTTATCTATAGCACTGCCGGAGTTTCCAATTTCAACTCTGGCGATTTCTTCAAACCTTATTTTTGTAATGAGCTGGGATTATTACGCATAAATGAAATGTCGAAGTATACTGGATTTAGTTTTGGAATAATTTTTAAGCAAACACGGGGTAAAACCATTTTCTTTAACGATACGAAGTCTTATATCTCGTACCCACTATATTTTAACCTAAGTATTCGCCAATTAGTCATACAAACTGGTATTACATTTGATATGTACGCCTTTAGGCATATAAACTACACCAATATCGCTAATAAAACTAATGATATTTATCCATATTTATTAAACTTTCGTTCACCTTCATTATCTCAGGCTAATAATGGTGTTCTTACGCTTCCATTCTCATTTGGATATGTCGCAAATGCATCATATTTATTTAAATCAAATAGATTTGGATTATTGTTGTCTTTTCAAATGAATGAAATAATTTCCTTGTACGGTAGAAATTTCAATTTTAATGAAAATAACGAAAAAAGTTTTTACTATCCAAGCTCATTTTCTATTGGATTTTTGTACAAACTGAATTAAAAAGAAAAGCAAGATATCAAGACATAGTACTATGAAAAATATCATTCTCACATTGTTCATTATTCTCCAGATCAGCATAATTGCGAGCTGAACGAAACATATAATCTTCAGGATTGGCTACCAAAATATCTTCTACTGGATTATCCTGAATTTATTTTAGTTTCCCTGTTCGCTTCTATGTTGCAATCCAAATTTTTATTTATTTATTTTTGCAATATAAATCTGAATGGGAAGCGAGCGGGGGAATGACTCCAGACGAAACATCTGAGTATTTTGATTACTACGGAAGCTTCCTCGAAAGTTTTACCGCTAATGAAAATGCGGGCCTTCGACTTTATGTTCCTAAAAGATACCTTGCTGATGTACTACCAGTATTTGCAGATTTATTCAAGAAT
>JBBQCZ010000175.1:0-7156 GCA_038319215.1 Bacteroidales bacterium
CAGCACAATTGAAAATTTAATATCGTATCCATTTTCCTTTGAGTACAATATTTTACTTGTTTTCATGCTTTTAATATTTTTGATTGGAGAGGTCATAAAACTGTTTTTTTTGTCAGTTCCGCCTAATAGTTCTTCAAAAAACTGATCAGTCTTGCCTTTCAACATATCATCGTGTTGAGTTTTAACATAGTCTTTATCCAGAAATGCAAAAGCGTTTTCCATATCTCCAGCAACAATTAATGTTGAAAAATCGTTACAAAATAGTTTTATTTCTTTTTTATTAAGAGTTTGACAAGCAGCACCAAGGCTGATAAATAGTGAAATTGAAATTAAAATTGCTTTCATTTTATTTTTGTTTTTAAGGTTTAGTTTATAATTATTATTCAAAGTTTTTCAAAAATATTTCGATGGATAAAAAAAATTATAGCTTTCCTAATTTTTCTTGGTTAACCATCCAGCCTGCTTCATTTTTTACTTGTTGTTCAACTGGCACGTTCATGTCTCTGGCTTTTTGTTCAATTCTGGAGTACCAATCTCGATTGTTTTTAATTGCTGCTATCCAGAATTCGAGTCTTTCATTTTCATTTTTGGTTGTGTAATTTCCATCAAGATAATTCATCATATCACCTATAAATCCATCATAATCGTAATTGAACATTAAGGTTGCTGATGAATAAATTATAATGTAATCAAGACCATTAAATAAGGAGTCTAAATTGACTTGGTCAGTTTTTGTTTCATTAGTAAAGCTTTCTGGAAAGACCTTATCATTATAAAACCAATATGCCACATTCTCGAAACAATTTTTTGGAATCATTTGGTTAAGAACAGGCCAGAAAAAAGAGTCTCCCACAGTAAGAACTTTAGGTTTGGTTTTGCCTTCAGTATTAAATTTTAAATTATAATAATACAAATCGTCATTTTTTAAAGGATATGAAAGATTCAAAACATTTTCAAGATCATGCTCGTATTTTTTCATTGTATCTTTCTTAACACTTTCACGAATAATTTCTGGCATATCAATTTCCATGTCGTTTTCAAGATATCGAACTAATGAGTCGCCAACCCAAACCGCGGAGAAATAGGTGTAATGAGTACCATGTTTAGGAAATAAATCTAAGCTAACTGTGTCTTTTATTTCAAGAAACCATTTGTTATAATCAATATATGGAATGCCGTAGTCATTTAATTTTTTTAAATAATAATCGTAATCATTTTCTTTTTTTGAATAACTGTCGTACTGACTAGGGAATTTATCACTATAGTAATAAGCATTTGAAGGCGCAATGACAAAAACTAGCTCTATGTTTCTTTCATTCAGCTTTTTGCGCATAATATCTGTTGCAACAAATAAACTATCAATTTGCTTTTTGTCTTGGGTTAAAATACCAAGATATCTTTCAATATTATAATTAAAAAAAAGATAATTGTCTTTTCCAACAACGATATTCGTAGCGTTTGCTGTCTTAAATACCCAAAAATCAAAAGAGTTAGTAAGTCTTAATAAATCGTCACGGAATCCAAAATTATCGTTTACAAATAGTTCAGCAAGTTGTTGGTATTTACCAGCAATCCAATCTTTATAGTGAAAAGATGGGTAGTTTGCAAAAGCTGCAATTCCATTTAAAGATTCAGAATTATGAAATTTTACAAATCTTTGTGTTATTGGCACAAATAGTAACAGCAGCAAGAATATGAAACAATATTTTTTTGCTTTTTCCATTAGAATCTAAAATAAATAAAAGGATTAAAACCACCGATTGCAATTGTGCCAGCGCAAAATAATAACAAAACTATTGAAATAAGCATAACTGGGAATATTTCAGTTTTTCCATAGCTTTTGTAAAAAGTCCAATTTTCAGCTTTTAAACCAGGTTTAATAATTGTAAAAAAGGCAAATATCCCACCAATAATTAAATAGAACCAAAATTTATAATTGAAATAAATAAAGCTATCAGATCCAGTAAAGGCAAACATTCTTTCAATATATTGAAATGCATAAGTTAAAGTTTCAGACCTAAAAATAACCCAACCAATAAGTGTTATAAAGTAGGTTAATGCAATAGCTGGAAATTTTCCAATTTTATTTGTAAATTTTTCAAGAAAAAGTCGGTCAAGGACAAGAAATAGTCCATGAAAAACTCCCCATGCAATAAAAGGCCATGCTGCACCATGCCATAATCCAGATAAAAAGAAAACAATCCATAGGTTGAAGAAAAAACGAGCTTTAGTTTTTACTCTATTTCCTCCAAGTGGAATATAAAGATAATCTCTCATCCAGCGACTCAAAGTCATGTGCCAGCGGCGCCAAAAATCAGTAATATTTTTTGATACGTAAGGATTGTTAAAGTTTTCTGGAAAATTAAAACCAATCATTTTTCCAATACCTATTGCCATATCAGAATATCCGGAGAAATCGTAGTAAATCTGGAAAGAATATGCAATAATACCTATCCAAGCCATGCTAGTACTCATGTCGGCAGGAGCAAGGGCAAATATTTCATCAACTTTTGCTCCTAAAGTATTGGCAATCAATAACTTTTTTGAAAGACCAATAATAAATCTAAAAAAACCAGAAAATCTATTGTCCCAAGTTTCGTTTGCAGATCTATCTGTGATTTGACTTTCAATCTCATTATATCTTACGATTGGTCCAGCAATCAGTTGTGGAAATAGAAGTATATACATAGCATAGTCAACAAAGCTATTTAATGCCTTGCTTTCTTTTCTATAAATATCAACTGTATAGCTTAGCTTTTGAAACGTAAAAAATGAGATTCCAATTGGAAGAATTACATCTGTCCACTTTGCGGCATGTCCACCAAATGAAGTAATAATAACATTTACATTCTCGACGAAGAAGTTTGCATATTTAAAGTATGCAAGCATTCCAATATTTACAAAAACCGACAATAATAGGAGTAACTTTCTATTTTTATCTGATTTGCTTAGTGCTTTTACAATATAATAATCTACAATTAGTGATCCTACAACGATATAAACCATATCAGGCGCACCCCATGCATAGAAAAAAACACTAAACAATAGAGCTGTAATATTCTTATACTTTGGTCTTACAACGTAATAAAGAACAAGAAAAATCGGCAAGAAATAAAATAAGAAGATGCTACTGCTAAAGACCATTTGATTGTTTTTTCCAATAATTAGTGATTACAACTGCTTCCATGTGAGTGATCGTGATTGCAAGTGCTACCGTTATCACTAATATCACCTTTAATAAAATCATTTACAAGAGTTTGTATATCACCAGAACAACCGCGAACAACTTCAATGCCCGAATTATTTAATACATTTATTGCACCAGCACCAATACCGCCAGTTAGCATAATACTTACACCCATTTCTGCTAGAGTAGAGGCAATGTTTGATTTGCATCCACATGTGCAAGGTGCATCTAAAGTTTGCATTCCAGTAATTTCTTTACTATCAGAAATTGTGTAAATCTGATAATATTCACAATGACCAAAATGGCCGTCAACTAAATTATCTTTTGTAGAAGGTATTGCAATTTTCATAAAATAAAATTTTAACAAAAATAATATTTTATTCTTTTGATAATATTTATTTTAAATAATATTAATATAAATCTATTGTAATCAATTTTTAAATATTCCATTTTGGTTTTTTAGACTGTCCTTTTGTTTGAGGTACTCATTATATTCATCCTGCAAATTATAGTACCCATCAATTATATAACCATTTCTATAATCACCATCTTTGTCAATTTGCAATAGTTTTGCGTAATCTGGTTTATACGTATTAATCCAATTTCTAAAATCATTACCCTCCTTTTCGGTTTTAAACGGCAAATAATCTTCAATAGCTCCCTTATATTTTATTTCTTTATGCAAACATGTTTCGCTGTAAGCGATAAATAATTTACAATCTTGTGGAACCCACCATCTAAGAAATTTTGAGGCAAAATCGGAAACTCTAAGGCAGCCAATACTATTTGATGTACCTAACATGCCTCTTGAAACATAGCTTAACGCAACTTCATGAATTCCGTTTCCATTCATAGCATTTGGATAGTCTGAAGTTGGTTTTATTGACAATAAATTTGGTAACTCAACCTTGTCTCTATATTTAACAATTCTGTTATGACCACCACCAAGTTCAGCATCTCTAATTATATCGAAAATATCGTAACTTCGGGCAGATTCCCAGTGCTTTGAGCTCATTGTATTTAGCCCTGCATAATAACTTCTGGTATTTCCAGTAGGCAAATGCTCAAAATAATATTCTTCTGTTGAACCATCTGCCATATATCTGTTGCCAATATTTATTCGTTTAGAAGACGTTGCAAATCGGCCTATCATTATAAGAGTGTCTTCACATGCTTCGCACATTACAATAGTTTGACCAGCAGCATAAAGATTATTACCATTTATTGAATAATCTCTTGTTACTGCTAGCATTTTATAATTCCACACTTTTTCTAGAAAATTTATTAGAACATTTGATATATTTGGTACTCTAATATTTATTTCTCTTATTAAAGAATCGTAGGCAGCTGTTCCAAAATGAATGCTATCCATTTTTAGAACAATATCATCTGGAATACTGTCAAACTCCTTTAGTAACTCTAGTTTTGGATAAATTTCTTGAATCTTCCTATTCCGG
Source organism: Bacteroidales bacterium (assembly GCA_038319215.1). Taxonomy (GTDB): domain Bacteria; phylum Bacteroidota; class Bacteroidia; order Bacteroidales; family ML635J-15; genus Bact-19. Next base: position 4,645 of record JBBQCZ010000175.1, read on the forward strand.
CCTTTCTGATCTAGCACATTAAAATCGCCAACAAGATATCTGTTTGAATATTTATGTCCTTCTGATAATGAATCGTTAAATAAATCTTCATATTCAAAACCAACTCTCTTTCCCTTTTCCCAAAGTGCTGTGTCTTTTATTAAAGGTAGGTAGCATGGATTAGTAACATAATAATCCCACAATTCTTCTATTGTTAGACTGGCAATTGGTTTTGGTTTCGGTTTTGGGGTGATATAAATAGTGTCAAAATTATGATAAATTGTATCGGTTAATCCCAAATTACTAATTTTTAATGGCGAGATTTTCCTTGATAGGAAAGAATATGCGATAATTATTCCAATTATTAATAATATCCGAACCCACTTGAAGTAATTAGAATGCTTCATAAATCTCTCCAAAAAAATAAAAGTTGTTTCACGGTTAATTTTCAAAACAAATTTAATAATCTATTTGGAGATTACAAGATTAAAAAAAGAAAATGCTAATTTTTTGACATAGTGAGATTAAATATCACAAAAAGCAATAATCCCTATTATTAAAGATATGTGCTAGGATATAACTTTATTCACTACAATATTTGATTATTTCAACTAAAGTACGTTGGCATACAGGACAGAAATCAGAATCAAGTGCTTTCATTTTACAATTAATATACGGTCTATATATTCCTTTAGCTTGATAACCACCTCCTTCATATGCACCAACAACTTTATAATTATCTGCTTTTACTTCGGTTGGGATTTTAACGTCAGCAGCGACCAAATCTTTCCATTTATTTTCAAAATTTACAAGAGTTGTAAGATTAGACTGATATGGTTCTGTATTTTTATTGTAAATATCTTCGGTTGCAACTTCAGATGTGTAATATTCGTCACCCAAAGCACCTAAAGCATGCCCAAGTTCATGAGCAAACACTTCGTTGCGATATTCGTTTTTTGCGCTTGTAATACTCCAAAAATTATATATTCCGCCACCACCATAAATATCAGTATTTACTAATACGCAAATTTGGTCGCATGGAGCTAAAGCAGCGTAATTGCGAATAGAGTGAAAGTCCGAAGACGTTAAATATCTATCGCTACCAAATGTGTTAAAGTTGCAATTCATTGCCGTTGATTTCCAAATACCATCCTGCGGTACATCTGTTCCACTTTCTGTCGATATTGCGCCAATTGCCCATACATTTATCTTATCTTTAAGTAAATTAAATGGAGCAATTGAAAACAAATATTCTACTGTCGAATTTACTTCTGAATAAAATTCATTTAATTCATCTTTTGTGTATCCATCGCCAATGAATACTAAATCTAAAGCTTTATCAGATGTTGCCGAATAATGAATCCTTTTTACTTCAGCATTTACTGTCTTTTCTGAATTGATAGTAATGTCGGTAGGTTCAATGTTTATTTCGTAAATTTTAGCAAAGCTATTATCCGCAAATACTCTACTGTATAGCTCTACACGAACTTTATTCTTTGGGAATGGAACAATTAATGACTCAGGAAAGCCTTTATTACTGTTTTTGGCTTCTTCTGTAAACTGCCATTCTTCAAATAATGAGCAAAAGCAATAACTGTAAATAAGAGTTTCTGTTTTAATATCAAAAACTTTAACCATGTAGTTTCCGTAACCGAATTTGTCTGTGAGGTTTGTAATACTACCACCCCAAAATTGTTCTTTGCGCAATTCTTTAAATAAAATCTGTTCAGTTGATGATGTACCTGTGTGATAATAGTCAATTCTTAGGGTTTGATGAAGAAAATAATTATCATATTTAATATTGCTACCTGCTGATAACGATCCAATAATTAACACTGTCAACATAACTGTATTAAAAAAAACTTTAAAAACTACTTTCATTTCTTATTCTTTAATGATTACTTTACACTACAAAAATAATACAAATAATATTATTATGAAAGTTGAAAATTATAGTGTTGAGTTAATTGCATGGTTAAATTCATTAGGAGTTACTGGAAGTGTTTCAAGAGTTCTTAGTGTTTTGATAATTATTTTGGGAATATTACTGTTTAGTATAATTGCTGATTTTATCACAAAAAAAGTTTTATTGACAATAATAAAAAAAGTTGTTAAAAAAACTCAGACTACTTGGGATGATATTTTGGTTAAAAAGAGAGTTTTTCATCGACTATCGCAAATTGTTCCAATAATAATTATCTATTATACAATCGATATTGCTTTTCCTGATTCTCAATTTGTTGTAGAATTAATTAAAAAAGCAACAATGATATATTTTGTTGTTGTGTTAATAATGGTATTGAATGCTTTCCTGAATGGTGTAAATGAGATTTACGATGTTACCATTGGAGAAAAAAAAGGTACAAGTATTAAAAGCTACATTCAGGTAGTTAAAATTATTGCTGTAATTATTGCGGCAATATCGGCATTGTCAATATTACTTAACAAAGAGGTGGGCTATTTTGTAACTGGCTTAGGTGCTATGACTGCCGTATTATTGTTGATATTTAAAGATTCGATACTCGGATTGGTA
>JBBQCZ010000176.1:0-7141 GCA_038319215.1 Bacteroidales bacterium
CAAACATTTTTATCTGTAAAAGCAGCAGAATGTGAACTTACTGTTAATAAAGGTGCAGACGAGATAGACATTGTGATATCGGTAGGTTCTTTTCTTGAGAAAGATTATGCTAAAGTAGCAACTGAAATAAATATTATTAAACATTCGATTGGAGAAGCCCATTTAAAAGTAATTTTAGAAACTGGCGAATTAATTAACCCTGATAATATTTATTTAGCAAGTATTATTTCAATGGAATCTGGTGCTGATTTTATAAAAACTTCTACTGGAAAAACTCCGGTATCAGCAACTCCAGAAGCAGTATTTACAATGTGCACAGCAATAAAAGCATATTACGAAAAAACCGGGAATAAAATTGGAATAAAACCATCAGGCGGAATGTCTATTTCTGAAGATGCTATTTTATTTTACCTTATAGTAAAAGAAGTTCTCGGAGATGAATGGTTGAATAATAAATTATTTAGACTGGGTGCTTCAAAACTTGCAAACAGCATCTTAAGTGATTTAAATAATTTTGATGGAAAAAACGAAGAGGTAAAATACTTCTAATTTAATAACATAATAAAAAAAGCTCAGTTCCATTTTGTAACTGAGCTTTTTTTTATTTATCTCTATCGATAATATAATCAATAAGTGCCGCTAGTCCTTCTCTTGCTTTACTCTTAGGAAAATCCTCTAATAATTTCAGTGCTTCTACTTTATATTCATTCATAATTCTTTCAGAACATGAAATACCATTATTTTTTACCACAATATTTAGAATTTCTTTTTCGGCATCTTGATTTTTACCAGCTATAGAATAAAGATTTTTGACATTTTCACGTTCTATATCATCTAAATTCTCCCATGCACAAATAAACGGAAGAGTAATCTTTCCTTCACGGATATCTATTCCAGTACTTTTGCCGGTGTCGCTATTGCCAACATAATCAAGAATATCGTCTTTAATTTGAAAAATAGTACCTAGTATTTCTCCAAAATAACCGGCTTTTTCAATGGTAAGTTCATCTACACCAGCAGTGTAAACGCCTGATTTACAGCACACTGACAATAATGAAGCTGTTTTATTTTTTATTACTTCAAAATATTTTTCTTTATTTACTTCGAAATTTGCAGAATTACTCATTTGCTGTAATTCCCCAACACTTAAACTAATAATTGCAGGAGTAATAATGTCAAATAGCCTATATTCTTTATTGTCAGTTGCAATTTTCATTGCTTTTGCAAAAAGAAAATCACCAGCTAATACTGCTGTTTTATCGTCCCACTTATGATTGATAGTATGTTTTCCTCGTCGCAAAACGGCTTTATCCACAACATCGTCATGCAAAAGTGTTGCTGTATGCATTAATTCAACTAATAAAGCAGCATTATGAGTAGATTTATCAGGAACAGAAAACAATCTATTTGTTAAATATACCAAAACAGGACGTACTCTTTTTCCTTTCGTTTCGAAAATATATTCAAGAATTTCATTTAGAGTATCACGTTGAGATCCAGCTATATCAACAAGCAGACTTTCAAAATATTCTAAATCGTTACTTATATTTTTCGATATTTCTTTAAAACTTTTCATTCCTATTAAAACCGCAAATTTACAACTTTGTTTTAATAATATTGCTACGAAAATAACCAACAAATAAAAAAAGTATACAACTTTATTTATAATTCCAATATTTATACTCAATCCAAGTAATTTGTTTTAAAATATTAATTCGATGCAATTAGCTAATACAGAAAACCACAAGTAAATGTAAACAATTATTTTCCTAACTTTGTTTCTTCATATAAATAACGATTATGACAAAAATACGAGTAACAAAAATGTTTGAGTTTGAAACTGCTCATGCACTTCATAACTACGATGGTTTGTGTAGAAATATTCACGGACACACATATAAACTTTCGGTAACAATAATTGGTGAGCCAATCGCCGATGAAGATTCTACAAAGCTTGGTATGGTAATGGATTTCGGCAATCTAAAACAAATTGTAAAACCGAATATAGTTGACAAATTCGACCATAGCATCTTGCTAAATAAAAAGGAAGAAACAGAATATTTTGAAAACGAAAACAAACTATTTAAGAGAATACATATTGTTGATTTTCAACCTACAGCAGAAAATATGGTCATTCATTTTGCTGAAATACTTAAACCACTATTACCAAAAAACATAAAACTATTCAGCATAAAACTACACGAAACAACGAATTCTTTTGCAGAATGGTTCGCCGATGACCAAGTATAAATAATGAAAAGTCAGCACTTGCAATTTTAAAAAACATGAACACTGAGAACCCACAAAAAACTCCAATGAAAGACGGATTTGGCAAAGCCTTAGCCGAAATGGGAGAAAAAAATAAGAGTATTGTTTGCTTAGGAGCAGATATTACGAACTCAGTGGGATTAAATTATTTTAAAGAAAGCTTTCCAGAAAGATTTTTCTCACTTGGAATTGCAGAACAAAATTCGATAGCAGTGTCGGCTGGACTCGCATTATCAGGAAAGATTCCAGTATTTTCTACCTACGCTGCTTTTTCAGCAATGAGAACCGCAGATCAAATTAGGGTTTCTGTTTGTTATAATAATCTACATGTAATCATTGGTGGAGCCCACGCTGGAATTTCTGTAGGACCAGATGGAGCAACACATCAAGCTTTAGAAGATATTGCAGTAATGCGCTCATTACCCAATATGACAGTTTTGAGCCCCTGCGACGAAAACCAAACCAGACTGGCAACGGTTGAAGCCATAAAGCATCTTGATGGTCCTTGCTATATAAGATATGGTCGAGAACCAGTACCTAATTTTACAAATTCTGATGAAAACTTTACTATTGGAAAAGCGCAAGTTTTGAGAAAAGGCGAGGATATAGGTATTATTGCAACTGGCTCGATGGTATGGACAGCATTGCAAGTTGCCGATGAACTTGAAAAATCTGGATATTCTACGCATGTGCTTAATATTCACACGATAAAACCTATTGATCAAGACGCTATTATTAAAACGGCAAAAAAGACAAACAAAATAATTACACTCGAAGAACATCAGATATTTGGTGGTTTGGGTTCTGCTGTTGCAGAAGTGTTATCGCAAAATTATCCCGTCAAAATGAAAATAATTGGTATGCCAGATTGCTTTGGAGAATCGGGCACACCAGACGAACTACTTCAAAAATATAAACTCGACAAAGACAGTATTTTTGAAGAAGCACTAAAATTAATAAATGAATAAAATGAACATTATACTTTTTCAAATAGCAATAATAATCAGCTTCGTTTCTTGTACAAATGCCTCGACTAAAAAGAATGTTTCGGGTTCAACTAAAATTGAAATAGCAGAAGACACAACAAATACTGACAGTATAATTACAGCATATCCCGAAATTGCGAAAGAATATCTATTGGGTAAATACAAACCAGAAGCAGATTCTTTGTTTGTAAAAGTACCTCAAAAATATTGTCTACTTAGAGTAGAATATATTCATAAAGACGTTTTAGAACCATATATCGCAATGTATGAAGCTGCTGCCAAAGAAGGAGTTAATATTGGTATTGTTTCAGCTGTAAGAACATTTGACACACAGAAATGGCTTTGGAATCAGCGTTACTATTCATCTCCAAATCCTAAAACTGTTGCTAAATCGGTTTTAAATTATCTAGCAATGCCAGGAACATCGCGTCACCATTGGGGAACAGATGTGGATATTATGAACACCAAACTTAATTTCTTTGAAACTGAACAAGGTAAAAAATCTTTCAAATGGTTACAAGATAACGCAGCTGAATTTGGATTTTATCAAGTATATACATCAGGCAGACTAACAGGTTATAAAGAAGAAAAATGGCATTGGTCATATTTACCTATTGCCAAAGAATTTCAAAAACAATACAAAGAGAAAATAACCTATACCGATATTACAGGATTTAACGGAAGTGATATTTCTGAGGAGATAAATGTTATTGAGGACTATGTTTTTGGCATAGATTCTACTTTGCTAAAATAATCTTATAAAAAAAATCAATTGAAAGAATACAATGTTGAAAAGAATATTTAACCATACAGTTTCTGTAAATATTTAAGTATCTTTGTAACTGATCAACCAATACTCAACTAAAAAGTATTGAGAAAAATAACAATATGAAAGAAAAAACAGATTTAAAACTAGCTGTGTTAATAGATGCAGACAATATTCCATATTCCAATATCATGGGAATGCTTGATGAAATTGCAAAATTTGGAATTCCAACAATTAAAAGAATTTATGGCGACTGGACAAAACCAACTGTTTCGGGTTGGAAACCAGCTTTGCTAGAACATGCAATAACTCCAATTCAGCAATACAGTTACACAACAGGAAAAAACGCCACCGATTCGGCAATGATTATTGATGCAATGGACATTTTACACAGCGAAAGAGTTGATGGCTTTTGTTTAGTTTCTAGCGATAGTGATTTTACTCGACTTGCAACACGAATTAGAGAATCGGGAGCGTTGGTAATTGGAATAGGAGAGAAGAAAACCCCAAATCCATTTATTGTGGCATGCGATAAATTTATCTATATCGAAATTATTGGAAACCCTAATAATAGAAAAATAAACGAAACAGAAAAAGTAAAAACAGAAAAAGTAAAACAACCCCAATATGAAAAAATCAGTAATGGTTTAATTCAACTTCTAAAAAAGAGTGTTGAAGACCTTGCCGATGAAAGTGGTTGGGTTTTTATGGCCGAAGTTGGCGCTCTAATTATTAAGAAAAAACCAGATTTCGATCCAAGAAACTATGGATTTACTAAGCTCACGCCATTATTTAAATCGCTAAATAAGCACTTTGTAATTGATGAACGAGAAGTAGAGAAAACCCATATAAAGCATATTTTCGTGAAAATTAAGTGATAATAATTTAGGAATATTTTTTGTTGCTATTTTTTAAACTATAAATTATGAAGAAGATTATTTATCCACTTTCAATACTAATCTCAATTTTGATTATTTCGTGTAAAACCTCAACTGTAAGTATTGATGTTTTAAAACCAGCTCAAATAAACATCCCTGGCGATCACGAAAAAATTACAGTAATAAACCGTAGTTTGCCGGGTAAAGGTAGTAAAGGTGGAAATTTCGTTGAAGGACTATTTACTGGTGAAGGAATACATCAAGATAAAAATGCTTCTTATAACTGTGTAAATAATTTTGCAAGCTCAATAAATGATGCACCAAAATATAAAGCAAATTTTGCAGAAAACTTCGAGCTTTCAGGAACTGGAACAAAAGAATGGCCTTTACCACTTGATTGGGATACAGTTGCAAAAATTACAAATTATTACAACACAGATCTGTTGATTATTCTTGAGACTTTTGATTCTGATAGCAGATATTTTTCAGATATTCAGAATTACACCACAACAGTTGATGGCCAGAAAGTACAAAAACAAAAATACAAAGAAGGTGTCGAGATTTATATTGATGCTGGATGGAGAATTTATGACCCAGCAAAAAAACAAATTATTGACCAAAACTCATTCCGCGATTCAAAAATTTGGGAATATACAGCCGAAACACAAAGTGCTGCAAAAAATAAAATACCTTCTAAGAGAGAAGCTGTTGATCAAGCAGGAGCATTTGCAGGTTTTATGTACGCCTCTAGAATTTCGCCAACTTGGGTTACAGAACCTAGAACTATCTTTAAAACTAGAAACGATCAAATGAAACTCGCATTTAAGTATGTCAGACAAAATAACTGGAAAGATGCTTATCAAATTTGGAGTCAATTACAAAGCTCAGAAGACAATAAGATTGCAGCATACGCGCTTCATAACTTAGCTCTATATCACGAATTTAGTGATAATATTGATATGGCAATAAATTCAGCAAACGAAGCCTACAAAAAATTTCCTAATGATTACACTGCTAGATATATCAATATTCTAAATGGCAGACAAGCAGAAATAAACAGATTAAACGAGCAATTGAAGTAGAACAATTTGTCGATTAGATAGTTAAACGGTTAATTGATGAACTGATAAGCCTATAAAAATTCAATTTCTTTAAAATAGTATTCGTGTTCTTCAAAATTTAGGTCACATACAATAAGATGTCCATCACTTTTTACATCTTTAATTTGCCCTTTTAAAATTTTACCTTCTGCTTTAAACTCAGCTAAACAACCCAATAGATAAAGTCGCTCAAGGTAATATTTGTGAATGCTTATATAATTCTCATTTTTAAGCTCAATAAGTTTATCTGATATTATTTTGCTAATAATCTCAACCTCTTTATCAACATCATAAATTTCTGATGTAATATTCGTTAGTGATATTGGGTTTGGTAAACTTACTGGAAATTCTTTTTGATTTAAATTTAATCCAATACCTATGATCGAACTTTTAAGAGTATCGCCATAAATACTATTTTCGATAAGTATTCCAGCAAGTTTCTTATTTTTATAATAGATATCGTTTGGCCATTTTATCTGTGCCTTTACCCCCTTAAAATCGAGATAATCACATATTGCCAAAGATATAATCATACTTAAAATAAAATGTCTTTCAACTTTAATTTCAGGAAAAACCACTAATGAAAAAATAAGATTTTTATAATCTTCTGACAGCCAAGTATTTGTACCTAAACCCTTACCTTTTGTTTGCGAATCGGTATAAATTACAGTTTCCTCAACAATCTTATTCTTGATTAACAAATCAGAAGCAAAATTATTGGTCGATTCTATACTATCTTTTTTAATTACTTTCATGAAAATTAAATAATTACTTTATTTTTGGTTTACCATACAGAGCAAAAAAAACCCGCACTGCAAATATACAGATGCGGGTCTATATTTCAAACTCTTTTATTTAGTCAAAAAAGTAAACTAAACCAACTTTTAAGCCACCATATAGTGGATGATTATAGAAATTAATTTTTCCATTATCAGTTACAAAATTACTTTCTTTTGTAAGTCCTAAACCGTTAATACCTTGCATATCTGTTAAGATATAATTGAATCTCATACCAAAATTAAATTTTAAAACATCTTCAATAAGATTAAAGTTTGCACCAAAACCCATTGCTACACCAAATCCAGCGCCATTAAATTCGGATTTAACTCCAATATTTTCAACATTTGAAAAAGAATATCCCAT
>JBBQCZ010000177.1:0-7102 GCA_038319215.1 Bacteroidales bacterium
TATGTAGTAATTCATTGCCGAATCTTGTTCAGATTTCAGATCATCTGCAAGAACCAAAAACCAACAAAAAATCCCTAATATTAATAATAAATACCTTTTCATAATTAACTAATTTTTTGTTCTAATTTTTCAATTATTTGAACAGCTTCATTAAATACAAATTCAAAATCTGTTTCGGCTGTAGCAGGAGCAAAGTGAGCATATTCGCATTTTTCGATAAGATTTATAAATTTTTCGGAAGTAATTAAATCTATTTTAGAATCTGCCATTGTCTGAATAATTTTATCTTTGGTTAATTCTGCAATAGGAACTCTAAACCTATCACTAGAATAGCCCCACAATGCAGAAATAATCTCTTTGTAGAATTCTGGTTTGTTATTCTGCTGCATAAACTTTCTGGCCCGTTTTAGTCGTCTTCTCGATGTTTTTCCTGCATGTTTTACTTTCATTGCAGCCAAGTCGGCGTTTTCTTTTATTTTTTTTCTTAATAAAATAGAAATAGCTACAAATATTAATAGAGGAAGAATTAATATGAAATAAAAGAAATCTCGATATACAAGTGGCTTATAATTTTTGACAATATTCAGATTTTTATTTTTAATAAATAGAATTCCTTCATTGCCTATGTATTCAACATTTTTTTGAGAGTAATTATAATCTGTTTCTCCAAAATTATTATCGTTTTTATCTTTTCTAACTGCTAAAACAATATCAGAAGTAGTAAGTGTTTTGTATTGTTTGCTATTTAAATCGAAATACTGAAAGTTTATTTTTCCTAATCTAAATATGCCTGGGTATCTTGGGATTATTGTAAACTCCCAAGTTTTAGAGCCATTAACACCTGCCGAAGATGCCTTTGTGTTTTCTGAAGCAATCGGTTCATATACTTCAAATTCTTTTGGCCATATTATTTCTGGAGTTTCAATCATATTGAAATTTCCGGTGCCAGTTAGAGTAAGTTTAAAACTTACTGCATCGTTTATATTAACAGTATCGCCAGATTGGCTTAATTTTATTGTAAACGATCCAATTGCACCGCTAAAACTTTCAGATGCAGGAGGAAGGTCTTTTACACTTACTTTTATTTCTGGGGAGACTATCTTTTTTGAGACATTTTCATAATACTTAAAAAATTGAGCCATATAGTTATTTCCTCCAGAGGTAGCTTGACGTACCTGACAGTTAGCTTCACATTGTTCAATTTTTAAGTTTCCAGAATATCTTGGATATAATAAGTATCTTTTAATAAGTGCAACATTGTATGTTTGTCCATTATATGTTTCTTTTGCAAAATTTAGCTGTGTTACTGTTTCAAGTTCTTCGGCATAAAAGTCGTTTAATGACGGAAATTTTATTTCATCTATCCCCGACAATCCAACTTTAGTGTAAACCTTTACTGCTGCTGTTATTGGCTCTCCTTTATATACACTTGATTTGTCGATGTTTACTCGAATAAATAAATCTTCTGATGTAACTTCCTTTGGTGCTGTATTAACAGCAGGTTGAGCTTGATTGTAAAAATCTGCAAAAGGATCGTAATTGTTTTGTCTTCTGTTTGTTTGTGTTTGAACAGGGTCTTTCTGAACTTCGACGACTACAGAATTTGAAGTATATTCTTTTCCATCAATACTAACAGTTCCTCCACCAATTGTAAACTTACCTACGCTTTTTGGCTGAAAAACATAAGTATATGTGTATGTATTCGTTTGGGAATATTGCCCATTCGATATTTGAACGCTCTGGCTTGTGGAGAGAGAGGGGCCATTTACTAATTTAAAATCGGAATAGTTGCCAGGTTTTAGATTGGTTCCCTGTTTATTAATTTTATATTGAACCTGAAAACTTTGCTCAAGGCCCACTTTTGCAGTTGCCAATGCAGTAAAACTAACATCCTGCGAATATGAATGTAAAAATGTAAGTCCAATTATTATCGCCAGTATTACCCTTCTCATTTTTTCAATTTTTCAAGTTTGCAAATCTATTAAAAACTAATGTGTTTTTAATAACTCTAGCAATGAATTTTACTGCAATTTTAACGTAAACATTTAAAAGATGTTTTTTTAGTCTCTTAAAAAAATGTTAATAAATTCAATTTATTATTTGCAAGTAAACATTTTAATTAACTAAGATTATTTATATTTGAATTGCATTTAATTATTTTTATACTAATCTTCATGAAAAATGACTACCAAAACGCTTGATTCTGTAATAAAACTGCTTGCCATTAGCCTAAATAAGCAGTCGGAAGACTCAGCAAAACTGTTAATGGATAGGTTTTCTAAGTTTTTGGAAAAATATGTTGAGGATAAATATTTTTATGCAAATATCTTAAAATTTGAGAATAGCCTTTCCAGTTTTTCTTCTTATCAGTCTGCAAAAAAAACAGCTCTAAATTCTGTTCGTATTATCAGGGTGTGTGAAGAATTAAAAGAGGATCTTTCATTATTGGAAAGGGTAGAGGTGATTTTTTATTTGTTAGAATTAGCAAACGATTTAGAAAGTGATTTGCAATCTATAGATTTTATAATTCTAGTATCTGATTTATTCGGAGTCTCAAAAGAAACAATTCAGAATTTAAAAAATCTTATAAGCAATATTGATATTCAGAATTTTTCTTCAATTAAATACGAAGAAAATATAATCGCTGTTTTATACATTTCTGATAGCGGGCTATTGTTTGTTAAACCTCTTGTTATTGGCTTTAAATCTGATGGTCGAAATGTCTTAAAAGATTCTGTATCCCCAATTTTTAAAGAAACTGTATTGTGTTTTAATGATGTGAAAAAATTCTTTTATCCAGAATTAATTACATTATTGAAAAAGAACCATACACAGGATAGTTTTAAGTTAATATTAAGTGAAATTAGCCTGAAAAAGAAGAAAAATATTTTGCTACACAACCTATCATTAACATTAAATAGTGGCGAGCTGATTGGGATTATTGGTAAAAGCGGTAGTGGTAAAACTAGTCTTTTAAGGTGTATTTCTGGCCATGAAACTGGTTATTCAGGCTCAGTTTCTTTTTCCAAGGAAAATAATCCCGATTTATTGCAAAAATCCTTTGTGCCACAACATGATTTTTTTATTCCATTATTTAATATTGAAGAGCATTTACAACAAAGATGTAATTTCTTGCAAATTCCGATGGTAATGCAGTCGACAATTATTGATGGTGTATTGAAAATTACTGATTTGGATAAGGATAGAGGTAAAAAAGTTTGTAAAATTGATGGTTCTCCTTTTGAAGTATCTGGCGGACAGCAAAAACGATTAAGCATCGCAATGGAACTTTTTGCTGAGCCAGATTTGTTAATTCTTGACGAACCCACAAGTGGACTTTCATCTGAGGATGCTGTAAAAATTGTTTCATTATTAAAAAGTATTGCTGCAAATAATAAAATAGTAATAGCATCTATTCATCAACCAGACTTTGATATCTTTTCAATGTTTGATAAAATTATTTTGATTGATGAAGGCGGATTCCCAATTTATTTTGGAACTCCTTTAAATGCTGTTGATTATTTCAGAGAAAAAACTGGAAAAATTAATAAAAACAGTTTAGTCGAGACTAGATATAGCCCTTCAATTCTTTTAAAGTTAATAGAAGAAAAAAAATATGACGAAAAAGGTCAAGAATTTAAAGTAAGATTCGTTAAGCCAATAGAGTATTACAATTGGTTTAGGTCTGATTATTTGCCTATTATTGCAGATGTAGAGACTTCTAAAAGTGTGAAACTAAAGCAAAACTATTTTTTATCTTTTGTAAATCAATTTAAGTTAAATAATAAAATTGATTTAAAATTAAAGTATCGATTAGCCTTGCAAATTCTTATTCCTTTGATTACTGGCGTACTTTTCTCATTTATAGCGAGATATTCTGATACAGCAGAATATACCTATTATTATAATCCGAATGTCCCAGTTTGGATTTTAATAATTTTAATTACTTCGATATTTATAGGACTAGTTAGCACTGGACATGAGTTTATTCAGCTAAGAAATTTTCATCAAAACGAGAATAAAATAGTTAATAAATCATTTAGTTTTACAACAATGTTGATAGTTCGGTACTTTTGTCTAACTGCCATTCAGTCTGTATTTCTCGTTTTACCATCAGTTTATATAATTGAAAATTCCTTTCATTTTTACAGTTTGTTCTTAATAAGCTTTTGCTTAATTTATTGGGGAAGTTTAGCGGGGTTACTTCTTTCAAAGTTCCTTAAAGAAAATTCGCTTGTATATTTAGCCATACCATTAATAATAATACCTCAACTTGTTTTTTCGGGAGCATTAATTAGATTTGGCGATTTTAATAAGCTAATTGGCGACAAAGAAGATGTTCCTCTAATTGCAAGTTTTAGTCCTGCACGATGGGCTACTGAAGCAGTCCTTGTCGATTTTTATACAGATAATCCATACTATCGAGAACTATATTTTAATCGACAAATACTATATAATGCAGTATATTATAATGACTATTTTTTGCCTGAAGTTGAGGCAATTCAGTCTAAAGATAAGATTCGTGCATCAAAAATAATTGATAACGAATGTGAAAAAATTGGCTTTATTTCCAATGCCGCTAGTACTAGGTATGATTGTGAAGTAATTAAAAAGTATTTCGACATTCAAATTAAAACTTGCTTAGATTATGAAGATTCTGCTATTAATTCAGATAAAAATCATTTTAAAAATGTTTGTAAGTACTCAAATCTTGCTGTTGCCAAAGTTATTAACAACTCAGTTTCGAGTCGCAATTTATTAGTATATGATGATAATATTGAACGCAATTATAAGCCAATTTATATGTTGCCTCAACATAGAACAAGGTGTAACAGTTTGTTTTTCAGGTCTTTCGTAAATGTTGGAGAAAGATTTTTTAATACTTTTTATTACAATTTATTGGTAATTGGAATCTATAACTTTCTCTTAATCATAATTCTTTTATTAAGCAATATGTTTGAAAGTGTAAAATTAAAGTATAAATAAATATTGCTAATAGCCAATATGTAAAGCACTATAATGTGATAATATTACAATATGTGAAAATACGATAAATTATTTAAATTATTTACAACAAATTTTATAAACAATTGTCTTTTTAAATTTTTTATTACTTATATTTGCTTTTTATTATATGTATAACTTAAATTTAATAATTATGAGAAAAATTTTATTATTAGCAGCAATGACTATTTTTGTCATTGCTGGAATTTTTGCCCAAACTGGACTTGATACGGGTAGAAAAAAAGTAGTTGGAAAAGTTTCCAGCAAAGAACATTTTGCACCTCAGACTAAATTGAATATTTTGTCTGAAAATTTTGAAGGTGGGGCCTTACCTGCAACTTGGACCAAAATTGATGGAGCTTGCGGTTGGTTATTTGGTACTGATGGAAGTAGCGCTTCTTTGACTTTCCCAGCACATACAACTTATGCTTATGCTAACGATGATGCATGTAATGGAGATATGGCAGATGTTTGGCTAATTTCGCCAAGTATGGATTTTACTAGTATCACCAGTGCGATGCTCAGTTTTGAATCTGCAGGAAAAGCTGATATATTAACCATTAAAGCTTCTATTGATGGTGGAACAACATGGGTAGATGTACAGGTAATTACAGATAATAACGCTGTATGGACCAACGAGCAAGTATCTTTAGCAGCATTTGACGGACAGGCCGATGTTAAAATCGCTTTCCATTATAATGACAATGCTACTTGGGGTTATGGATGGGCTATTGATGATGTCTTAGTTTTTGTTCCAGAAAATGATGACCTTGCTGTTATAATGGTAACTCCAGCTTCTTTATTGGCCGAAAGTAATGTTTACCCAACTGTTAAAGTTAAAAACATTGGTGCTAATATTCAAAATATATTTGATATAACTGTTGTTATAAACGATGGAACATCAGATGTTTATACTTCTACAAAAAATGTGACAGGAGCAGCTCTAGCTTCTAATACTTCAATTGTTTACACTATGGATGACGAGTGGTCAAATGTTCCAGAAGACTCATATACAATTACAGCTACAGTTGCTCTGGTAGGGGACGCTAATCCTGCAAATAATCAAATGGTTATAAATTGCAGTTCTGTGAACGGTATTTTGGCTTATGCAATTAATGGCGAAGGTGCATCTTTTGAGTCGGTAATCGTACCAACAGGTAGTGTTTCTAATATTGCATCATTTGATGTTACCAATTTTCCTATGGCTATGGAATATGCTAATGGAACATATTATTTTATTCGTAATTCCCCAGCTGAATTATATACTTTAGATATTACAGACGGTTCATCTGTTCTTGTTTCTGCAATTACTGGAATGACAGGTACGCCAACAGGTCTTGCCTATAATTGGAATACCTCTACAATGTATATAAGTTTTCTTGATGGTACCAATCTACCTCATTTAGGAACTATTGACTTAACAACTGGAGTTGCTGCCGAAATCGGTGTCGGTACTGGTATGGTAATCGCTATAGACTTTGCTAATGACGGAACTCTATATGCTACAACACTTGACGATCTTTTAGTGACAATTGATATTACTACTGGAGCTGTTACTACTGTTGGACCTCTTGGAATGGATATCAATTATGGTCAGGATATTTCTTTTGATATGGCATCAGGTATTCTTTATGGTATCGTTTATGGAACTCAAATTGGCTTAGCGTCATTTGATCTTACTACTGGAGCAGCCACAATTTTGACTCCATTCACACAACAATATGCTTGCTTTGCAATACCTTTTGAAGGCGGCCCATATGTAACTTCAGTAACTCCTACCAATGGTGCTACAAGTACAGTAATTGATGCTATTGTTTCTGCTAATTTTAATGTTGATATTTCAGCTGTTGATTTATCTGGAATAACAATTACTCCTAATCCAGGTAGCGTAGTTGCTTCAATTGTTGATAATGTTTTGACAATTGCACATGACGATTTTGCTTATAATACTACTTATACTGCTACTATTCCTGCTGGTTCAATTAGTGATGGTACTGATGATCTTGCAAATGACGTAGTTTGGTCATTTACAACAATGTTAGACCCTGTTGCTTGTAACGATCCTTCTGATTTTATTATAACTAGTGTAACTTCATTC
>JBBQCZ010000178.1:0-7019 GCA_038319215.1 Bacteroidales bacterium
TAGTTCTGATAAATACTCTAAACAGTCTTCATCACTCTGAAACCGTCTGTGAAATTCAATTGAATTCAACCCCATATATAAACCTTTTTCCATTTGGTAAAGGTACTAAAAGTCCTGCGCTCTAAGCGCCTATACCAATAAACTAAAACACAATTTTATCTCCCTCACCAATATTATATTTCTCACAAGCATTGGCATTTATTTCTACAACATACATTGCAGGCGATTTTGATGGGAGTGAAGTTTCATCTTTTGGGTTTGTAGCTCTGTAAATATCTACAATTTCCATTTTTGAATTTACATAAATAATATCAAGCGATATTAGAGTGTTACGCATGTAAAAGGATTGAATCTCTTCCTTAGCAAATAAAAATAACATTCCTCGATTCTCATCCATTTCTGCGCGATACATTAAGCCTCTTGCTTTTTCTTCATCAGTACTGGCAACTTCAATTTCAACTTTAAACTTTTCAATTCCTGATTTGGAATCTAAAAATAACAATTCTCCATCATTTCGAAATTTTGGTGGGTTCTCAAAACTATAGTTTGTCTGCTTTAATTCAGTTTGATTATTGGATGTGTTTTTGTTGTTCTTATTGTCGCTTTTGCACTGCGTAAATGTGAAAACAAATAAAATAATTGCGCTTAAAATTACTGCATTTTTCATATCCAAATTCCTTTACATTTAACTAACTTGAAGATTGTGCAACTTATAGTAAATACCTTTTTTCTCGAGAAGTTCGTCATGTTTGCCAGTTTCAACAATTTTACCTTCGTGAAGGACACAAATTAAATCTGCTTTTTTTATTGTTGACAGTCTGTGGGCAATTACAATTGAAGTTCTATTTTTCATCAGGTTTTCGAGAGCTTCCTGAACAAGTTTTTCTGACTCCGTATCTAATGCAGATGTAGCTTCGTCAAGAATTAAAACTGGAGGGTTTTTTAGTACTGCTCTAGCAATACTTAATCTTTGCCTTTGGCCACCAGATAGTTTGCAACCTCCATCACCAATATTTGACTGGTAGCCAAACTCGGTTTCAGAAATAAAATCGTGTGCATTCGCAACTTTTGCGGCCTCTACCACTTCCTGTTCATTTGTGTTCTCTTTTCCAAATGCTATATTGTTGTAAATATTGTCGTTAAATAGGATAGGAGTTTGATTAACATAACCCAATAGCTCTCGTAAATCCGACAATTTGTACTCTCTAATATTTTTCCCGTCAATCAAGATCTCACCAGATTCAATATCGTAGAAACGTGGAATTAGATCTACCATCGTTGATTTTCCCGAACCACTTTGCCCAACTAAGGCAATAGTTTGACCCTTATTAATTTTAAGATTTATATCTATTAAAACAGGAATGTCTGTGTAAGAAAAATTGACATTTTTAAATTCAATAGAGTTAGAGAATTCCGGAATTCTATCCGCTCCTTGCTTTTCGGTGATTAAATTTCGTGCATTTAAAATATCGTTTACTCTATCAACAGAAGCCATTGCTTTCTTAATGTTATACCATGATGAAGAAAGTGTTTTTGCTGGTGCGATAATCTGACTAAAAATAATAAGATATCCTATAAGTGCCTGTGAAGACATTGCGCTTTCTTTATCAAGAATCATTGTTCCACCATACCACATTATAACAACAATGGCAATAGTGGCAAGCAACTCACTAAGAGGACTTGCAAGAAATCTTCTTCTATTAATTTTGTTCATCAGGCCTGTGTAATCCTCATTTGTGGATTTAAATCTTCCTGATATATGTTTCTCGGCGTTAAATGCTTTTACAATTCTTAGCCCACCAATCATTTCGTCAATTTGCGCCATCAAGTTGCCCATTTGCTTTTGTCCCGCCATCGAAGTTTTACGTAGCGAGCGTCCAGCCTGACCAATAATTAAACCAACTACTGGTAAAAGAATAAACACAAAAATTGTCATTTGCCAACTAAGGAAAATCATTGTTCCTAAGTAGAGCATAATCTTTATGGGATCGCGGAATATCATTTCCAAAGAACTCATAATTCCCCATTCAATCTCCTGAACGTCGTTGGTCATTCGCGAAATTATATTTCCTTTTTTTTCTTCAGAAAAATATCCTACAGGAAGACTTATAACTTTATCGAATAGTTTATTTCGAATATCGCGAACTACACCATTACGTATTGGAACCATAAAGTGATTTGCCAAATACATTGTGCCAGTTTTGAAAAATGTTGCAATAATTACTATTATTCCTATTGTAACTAAAGCCTGTACTTCTCCGTTGTCGATAATTATATGACTAAGCCAATAATTAAAATTATGCTGTAAATTAGACACATTCCCAAAATCCAATGGGATTTTCTCAGTAATAAGTGGCTGGGTTTTAAATAAAATACCTAAAAATGGAATTGCAAGAGCAAAAGAAAAAAGACTGAATATTGTAGATAAAACATTAAAAAATACGTTCAATCCAGCATAAGCCTTGTACGGGATAATATATCTGACTATTTTAAGAAAATCTTTCATTAGAAAATAAACTACAAAATTATGGTTTTATTACAAACCAGTATAATTATAAGGAGTGATTTTTTTCAATTCAGTTTTTATAGAATCGGAAACATCGAGTTTATTAATAAAAACAGTAAAAGTTTTCTGCGTAATTTTCTCGTTTGTACGAGTCAATGCTTTAAGCGCCTCGTAAGGATTTGGATAGCTTTCGCGTCTAAGAATAGTTTGAATAGCTTCTGCAATTACTATCCAATTATTTTCAAGATCAGCATCAATTTTATCTTTATTGAGTAATAATTTTGAAATTCCTTTCTTCAATGATTCAAAAGCAATTAAAGTATGAGCAAATGGCATCCCAATATTTCTTAAAACAGTAGAGTCGGTAAGATCTCGTTGAAGTCTACTAATTGGCAGTTTTATTGCAAGATGCTCAGCAATTGCAGTTGCCATTCCGAAATTTCCTTCAGCATTTTCAAAATCTATAGGATTAACTTTATGTGGCATTGCACTTGAACCAACTTCGCCTTCTTTAATTTTTTGCTTGAAATAATCCATCGAAACATAAGTCCAAATGTCACGCGATAAATCAATTAATATCGTATTTATTCTTCCAATGCACTGAAGTAGTGCAGCAAGGTTATCGTAATGCTCAATCTGAGTTGTAGGGAAACTTCGATGTAATCCTAGATAAGTATTTACGAAGTGATAGCCGAATTTATCCCAATCTATTTTTGGGTAACTTACAACATGAGCATTGAAATTTCCTGTTGCGCCACCGAACTTAGAACTAAATGGAATCTGATCCAATTGAGTAAGTTGTTCTTTTATCCTAGTTGAAAAAACCTGAATTTCCTTTCCTAAACGAGTGGGAGAGGCTGGTTGTCCGTGTGTTCTGGCTAGCATTGTAATATCTGCCCATTCAGTACTTAAACCATCTAAAAGTTCAATAATTTCGAAAAGCATGGGAGAATAAACCTCGTTCATGCAATCTTTTATACTTAACGGAATAGCAGTATTGTTGATATCTTGTGAAGTAAGGCCGAAATGAATAAATTCTTTGTATTTAGACAGATTTAGAGTGTCAAATTTTTCTTTGATAAAATACTCAACTGCTTTTACATCATGGTTGGTTACTTTTTCAATATCTTTAATCTTTTGAGCATCGTCAACTGTAAATTCATTGTAAATATCGCGTAATGCCCCGAAATCAGGTTTAAAAAAGTCTTTGAGCTGTGGCAATGGAATTTCACACAAAGCTATAAAGTACTCAACTTCAACTTCAACTCTGTATTTAATCAATGCATACTCTGAAAAGTAAGAGCGTAGAACTTCTGTTTTACCTGAGTATCTGCCGTCAACCGGACTAACTGCGAATAAACTGTCTGAATTCATTTTAAGTTATTTTTAATAATGCTCAAAATTAGTTAAAGTTCGCGATAATGCAAATTGAAGTAGGTTTTTATATTCACAATAAAAACCTTAACCATTGCAACAAAAAAAGCTACCTGAAATCAGATAGCTTTTTAAAATATTTACAGAATATTTACATGCTTCCTTCGTATAGCATCATATATTCATTGAATTTTGGCTCAAGAGAATCGAATAATTCTTGACGTTTATTATTCATTGCATTTCTTAAAACTCGTCTGTATGTTTCCATAGAAAGCTGAATGTCATATTCGCATCTGCGGCGTTTTTCAAGATCTAGCCCATAGAAGAAGTCGAGTTCTTGTGTTGCAACTTTTATAACCTCTTTTAGGTAATTGTCACCTTTTTCTAAATCTCCAATGGCGTAATAAGCATTTACATAATCTATGTCAAATAAACTAGGAGTATAAATAGATGTAGGCATAAGCATATCACATTTTGCAATAAGAGCTTTTGCTTTAACGGTATCTCCTTCAGCAGCGTATAATACAGCTAAATCTCTGAAATTATCACGAATTTTAACGATTCTAACTGTACGGCTAATTGTATTGTCAATAATGATTTTAGGATCATTCATATTTCCCCATCTGAATTTATTCATCAGATTATCGTACATAATATCCTTATCAATTCTACCTTTTGCACTTGATTTAATAGGTACAAGACGATAAGCAAAACCTTCATTTTGGAAATAATCATTTAATCCAACCGTATTAGCACTACCAATCGATGTAAAATATATTGGACGATCCCAGTTGTTGGTCCTGATTAGGTCAAGAGTCATCATTTCGTTTTTAACTAGATAGTTTCTAGCCAAATCAAACTTGATAATTTTTTCTATAAGAGCGGTGTCCTTAAGTTTTACTGTACCATTTGCAACAACTGCAGCAGAATCAACTTTCATATAAAGTTTATTTCTATGGTAAGAGAACGTTAAATCGCCTTCATATTGGAATGAACTAGCTTCGTCATTAGCCACATAATTTAACAAACTGTCAATAGAAATATATCCTTTTTCTTCACCTTTATCATGAGGGACAAAATATAATACATCTCTAATAGAAGGTTCATATTTTGATCTTTCAAGAGTTAATGGCATAGGAGCGGCATCGTAGCTAGCTTGTTTCATTTGGTCAACATACCAATCAGATGCAAAGTATGGCAAACAACAAACTTTTACATCAGGTCGAATTCCTTCAACTTCTTGAGCGTACCAAATAGGGAAGGTGTCGTTATCTCCATAAGTAAATAAAATTGCGTTAGGAGCACATGACATAAGATAATTATAGGCAAAATCGCGAGCAATATATCTGTTGCTTCTGTCGTGATCGTTCCAGTTTTCCTTTGCCATAATGTAAGGTACAGGAAGACATATTAAGGCAGCGATTGAACCAGCTACTACAGCAGGCGAAAATCTTTTCAGTAAATCGTAAATTGCAATAACACTTAGTCCTATCCAGATTGCAAAGGCATAGAAGGACCCGGCATAGGCATAATCACGCTCACGAGGTTGATTTGGTGTTTGATTAAGATATACCACAATTGCAAGTCCTGTTAGTAGAAATAATAAACTTACAATCCACCAATCTTTAAGGTTTTTAAACAATTGATAACCCAACCCAATTAAGCCAAGCAATAAAGGAAGCATATAATATTTATTATTTGCTTTGTTTGCTTTTAAATAATCTGGTAATTTGTCCTGATCGCCCAAACGATTGTTATCAATAGAACTTATTCCTGAAATCCAGTTTCCATGAATTACACTTCCACTTCCCTGAATATCATTCTGTCTACCAGCAAAATTCCACATAAAATATCGCCAGTACATCCAGTTAAGTTGATAGTTAACAAAGAACTTGATATTGTTTGAAAATTTAGGCTTTGTTTGAGAAGCTTTAAATCCTCCATAATCTTTATATACCTCAACATGTTCAGGACTAGAGCTGTGCATTCTTGGAAAAATGGTGCAGTCGTCTTTTGCATAAATAGTTTCAGGTTTATAACTTATAATATGATATTTTCCATCACGTTTTACGTAAACAGGAGATGTTTTTTCGTAGCTCTCAGGTTTTGCATCAAAATATTGTCCGTACATCAATGGTCTATCGCCGTATTGCTCACGGTTTAGATAATACAACAGATTAAAAACATCATCAGGATTATTCTGGTCCATTGGCGGATTTGCATTTGATCTAATTACTATCAATGCATAACTAGAGTATCCAATCATAATCATCGTAAACGAAATCATAACAAGATTTAAAATCTGTTGTTTCTTTTTAACCAAAAGAATTATTCCATAAACGAAGCCGCCAAGAAGGAGAATGTTTAAAAAGATATTTCCTGACATAAACGGAGCCCCAATAAGAACTAATGCTACTGAAGGTACAATAATATTAAAAATCTTGTTGTCAGAATAATGAGTTAAATATATGCTTAATCCTAAGAATCCGAAGCATAATATTGACCAAACAAATAATCCCGAATTATATGGCAATCCAACTCCATTTACAAGTAAAAGTTCAAGTTTTGAAGCAATAATTGCAACACCTGGGATTATTCCCCACATTATCATTGCCACAATAAACAAAGAAATTGCAGTAGTAATAACAAAACCCCAAATATTTGGTTTGAATTTTTTGTAATAAACAACAAAAGCAATTGCAGGAATTGTCAATAAGTTCAGTAAGTGAACCCCAATTGACATACCAACAAGCAAAGATATTAGCAAAATCCATCTTGATGCTTTTACGTCGTCGTTACTGTCGCTCCATTTAAGTATTGCCCAAAAAACAATAGCTGTAAAGAATGAAGAAAAAGCGTAAACTTCTCCTTCAACAGCAGAGAACCAAAATGTGTCGGAGAAAGTATAAGCTAAAGCCCCAACAGTGCTAGCACCGATAATTGCGATTACTTTTCCAGTGTTGTAGTTTCCATCAGGAGCAATCATTCTTTTTGCAAAATATGCGATTGACCAATACAAAAACATAATTGTAAAGGCGCTTACAATTCCCGAGAATGCATTTACCATAAGTGCAACCTGCTCAGGACCCGAGGCAAACATTGCAAAGAAACGAGCAATAATCATAAAAAATGGTGCTCC
>JBBQCZ010000179.1:0-6993 GCA_038319215.1 Bacteroidales bacterium
CATCCAGAACTTAATATTTCTGACATTACTTATACGCTCGGATTTAGTTCGCCCAAGTATTTTTCAAAATGTTTCAAGGAGCAATTTGGAATATCACCTTCGAGCTATCGAAAATCTGAAGAAAACGCTACTGAGGAAGAGATAGAGGAAGATTAATTGAAAAGTAAAACAATATCCAAGTAATGGAATAAAAAAAGTGGCGTAGTATAAACCTTATTGGTTTTTTCTACGCCACTCCTATTTTGATAAATCTAATATGCTTTTTTAATAGACATCTAAGAATTAATATCCAGCATTATTTGCCCAGCCAGTCATTTCAATTTCTTCGTTTGGTATTGGGTAATAATAATGGTTATTAGCTTTAAACAAAGATTTTTGATAGATATCAGGTTTTATTTCAGCTGCTTTTTCGCGGCGAACAATATCGAACATACGTGTGTATTCTGCAACAAATTCCCAGCCACGTTCAGCAAATACTGCATCGTCAAATGCTTTACTGTTGGTAGTGGTTGTGAGTGGTGATTTTGAGCGTGCCTGAACTTTATTAATACATTCCAACGCTTTTGCATTAACCGTTCCAGTAGCCAAGTTTGAAGCCTCTGCGTACATCAACAATACATGAGCGTATCTCAAAATAGGAGTAATACCATTCGATTGAGCACTTTTTCCTGCAGCTCCTTCATCGTAATCGTAGTATTTTGAAATACAAGGCAACTGATCCTGGCTTTTATCCCAAGTTACAACACCTGCCTTTGTAAGCCAACTTGTCATATATGAAAATGCTTTACGATCATCATTTGGAAATTTGTTCATGAATACTGGATTTGCATAATAATCGGCCCAGCCGCCATTTGGTGCAAAGTCGCGTGGATATAACGATTTGCCTAACTGACTTGGATTGCCATACTTAGCAGAATGTTGAATGGTGAAAATGTGTTCGTTCGACTCTGTTTTACGAGCTTC
The DNA here is from genome assembly GCA_038319215.1 of Bacteroidales bacterium. GTDB lineage: Bacteria > Bacteroidota > Bacteroidia > Bacteroidales > ML635J-15 > Bact-19. Next base: position 964 of record JBBQCZ010000179.1, read on the forward strand.
TTTCCATAAATCACTATATTTAGGAGTTAAGGATAAACCAGACTCATTAATTACTTCGAGCGACAAGGCTGCAGCTTTTCCGTAATACTCAGTTCCTTTTTTTAGTGGCCAACCTGCCATGGTCATATACACGTCAGCCAACATTGTTTTTGCTGCATATTTTGATGGAGTTCCACTGATAGCGGTACGACTAACGATAGGTAAATCAGCAACTGCTTTGAGTAAGTCAGGTACAATCACTTCATTGTACACATCTTCAACTTTGCGGCGAGTTTGTGGTAGCAATGCTTCGTCTCCAGTCTTAATAATTGGCACATCACCAAAAATTCGAACCATATAATAATAGGATAAAGCACGCATAAAGTAAGCTTCGGCTATTGTTTTTTTGAATATAGCTGCATTTATTTCATCGGCAGGAAGTGGAATCCCGTTGATGATTTTGTTAGCATTTCTTGTTACTTTCCATAAATTACGCCATAAGGTAGTTGCATCAGCTGCATTTGCTGACGAACTTGGGCTCATATCTATTAAGTAAAAAATTGCGTTATTAGGTTTTGGAGCTGATAATAAGTCATCACCAGCCATATTAAATCTTATTATTCTGCAATTAAAACCATAATTACTGTCCCAAAGGTCATTGTAAAGTCCGTTTACCGATTTGTTTACTATTTCAATAGTTTGCGGTAATTGTATATACTGTTCTTCTGTAAGGAATGATTGTGGTTCTTGATTTAAATCAACACAGGAAAAGGTCAAGAACACAGAGGCAATGAGTGCCAGCACTTTTATTTTTGAATTCATAATGTTATTTTTTTGTAGTTAGAATGAAAGATTAATACCTACGATGTAATTGCGTCCGTTTGGATATGCACCCCAATCAACTCCTTGTGTAAGCGGTTGTCCTAATGCAGCTTCGGGATCGAGACCGCTATAACTACTTATGTGGAAAGGATTTTGAATGGACGTATATATTTTCAAATTATCGATTGCTAAGGTTTTACATAGCTTTTGATTCAAGTTATATCCTAAAGTAATGCTCTTAACTTTCACAAAATCACCTTTTTCAACGAATCGAGTACTGTATGCACCTCTAAGTGGTTTGGTTTCGCTCACGAAACCAGGAATGTCAGAATTTTCGTTTTGAGTTGTCCACCTGTTTTTAAATTCAGGGTTTGGAGTAACTACATCTACAGCCTGCCCACTAATTATTCCAAAACTAATTGCTTTGCTTGCATTATAAATGTCAAAGCCATGGAAACCGATAATAAATAATCCTAAATCAAAATTTTTGTAAGATAATGAATTGTTCCAGCCCCAGTTCAATAGGGGTTGACCGTTACCAATAATACCTTGATCAGCATCATTAAAGAGTCCGTCTTTATTCACATCTTTGTATTTTGCCTGTCCTGGTACTACACCGTAAAGTTCTTTATTTGTTTTTCCTAATGGATTACCATCCAAACCAATCACTTGTTCTGTCATTTCTGCAGTTTTCCAAACACCTTCGTAGGTGTATCCCCAGAAAGTCCCTAATTTTTCTCCCTCTATCATTTTGAAAATCTCATTTTCGTAAAGGCCAGATTGTTTTTGCATTTTATTTCGGGTGGGTATCAACGCAAATGTACCTTTGTTGTGCGATATAGTTAAATCTGTATTCCATTTCAAGTCTTTGGTATTGACAACTACGGCACCAAATGTAAATTCAACCCCTGTATTCCGAATGGCACCAGCATTGAGAAGTAAGCTTGGCCAACCTGTGTGTACTGGTTGTGCTACGTCTAACAAAATGTCATTGGATAATTTGTTGTAATAATCCATACTGGCTGTAAATCTACCATTCATAAATGAAAAGTCAAGTCCAGTATTGATTTGATCGTTACGTTCCCATTTCAAGTTCGGAGCTTTAGGTCGTCCAATCACATAAGAAGTAGAACCATCAGGATTTCTCACTGGATCCATTTTTGAGTAAATACGGTAAGGAGCCACAGATTGATTTCCTACCGAACCATATCCAACTCTTACTTTAAACTGATCTAACCAATTCACATCTTCCAAGAAAGCTTCTTTTTTTATATCCCAAGCAAGTGCTAATGAAGGAAAATAATCCCATTTCTGATCTAAGTTTGATGATCCATCTGCACGAATTGAAGTCGTAATCATATATCGGTTCTTGAATGTATAGTTTATTCTGAACATTCCCGAAAGCAAGGATGTAACTTCATTGTTTGATGACGATTGGAATGAATCCGCCCAACTTAATCCGTTGTAGCCAATTAAGTTGCTAAAAGCCAAATAGGTTGAATTACTCGTGTGATCATAACTACTGTTTGAGGTTTGTTCAAATACTGCTGACATATTGATTCTATTGTCTTTGTTAAATTCCTTTACATAGCTCAAAATGTTTGTATTCAGCCAACTAAAATCTACCGAACTACTTGCAGATGCTTGTGTTTGTGCATTTTTGAAAAAATGATAACTTTTTTCGTTGTTCATCTTTTGTGTTAATCCATTTCTGAATGTTACTCCAAGTTGACTTCTGAAATTCAAGCCATCAATAATTTTAAAGTCTACATAAGCTTGAAGTCTATTTGATAGTACTCCCTTTTGCTCATCCATTTCATTGATGTAGCCCATTGGGTTGTAAGCACCCAGTCCACTAATTGCAAAAACATTATTGTAATTTCCGTTGGCATCTTGCGGACTTGTTGTGTTTGGATAGTTTGAAGCCCCAGTCAATAAACCCTCGTATTGTCCCATTCTTGGCCCTACACTTTTGTTGTAATCTCCCCAAAAGTTCAATCCAGTTTTTAACCACGATCTGATTTCAGTATCTAATTTCAAACGCCAGTTAAATTGTTGATAATTTGAGTTGCGAATAATACCATCAGTGTTCTCGTATCGTGCAGAGGCTAAAAATGTAGTTTTATCGCTTTTTCCATTTATCGACAATTCATAGTTTTGTGAAATAGCTGGGTCGTTAAACATGTTTTTTACATAATCATAGCCCTTAGTACCATTGTCGAATTCAGCTATTTGGTCGGGTGTGTAATAAACTTTAGCTGCTTTATTTTGACTTGCATTGTATTCGGCACCATACTCATTGGCCAAACGAGCAAATTCGCCTGGAGATAATGTATCTGGGTATTTTAGTACGGTTTTGATGTTGGTAAACGAACTCATAGAAACGCTTATCTTATCTTTCCCAGCCGTTTTGGTTGTAACAAGTATTACACCATTAGCACCTCTCGATCCGTAAACAGCAGTTGCGGATGCATCTTTCAGTACTTCGATGGATTGAATATCAGCAGGATTTAAACTTTTAAGGTTTCCACCTACAAAGCCATCCACTACTACTAAAGGTCCTGATTCTGCATTGATAGAGTTGATACCACGAATACGGATGGTCGATTCTCTTGTCGGGTCACCTCCGGCAACTACCGAAACACCAGCCATTCTTCCCTGCATTGCATCGGAAATGTTTGTAGTTGGTGTGTTTTTAAGAATTTCAGATGCTTTTACAGATGCTACTGCACCAGTTAAATCGCTTTTCCGCTGAACTCCATAACCTACTACCACAACTTCATCTAATGTTTGAAGATTCTCAACCAACTTAATTGAGATTTTTCTTTGATTGTTTACAGCAATAATTTGATTTACATACCCCACGTACGAAACTTTTAAAGTTCCATCCTTTGGTACATTCGATAAACTAAAATTGCCACCCATGTCAGTAATAGTACCGTCGGTAGTTCCTTGAACCATGATGGATGCTCCAATTACGGGGATGCTAAAGTTGTCGACTATGGTACCACTGACTGTAATTTTTTCCTGTGCAAAGATTGCTCCGGAAGATAAAATCAGTGCAATCAGAAGAATCCAACCTGACTTTAACTGAAAATTTGGTTTTTGTTTCATAATACAATTGATAATAGTTTTTAAATAAAATTTCAATGTGCAAAGATTGTTGAAATTATTAAAACAGAGGGCGTGTAATTATCCATTTTTGGTGCAATTTTGTACTATTTTCTCACTGCTTATTGTTTGAATAAAAAATTGTTTATTATTTTATTACAATATAATATGCTGTATATCAAATTATAAAGTTTTATTCCTACTTTTCTTTTTGTATTTTACTGTATTTTCCGATTTTTCAGAATGTACTATAATCATACTTTTGATTTTTCAGAAACAAAATTTATTTCAGTATGAAATTATAGGAATTTTCATTTTTTGAGAAGTATTTACACACAAATTATAACTACATTTAATAGTCTTTCTGGAATTTGTTATATTCACTTGGTCAGAATTTGACATTGTTTTGTCATTTTACAACTAACTATTTTATTTGATGTTTTTTTGAATTAGTGTGTAATCTGTAAAACGATCCATTGTGGGAGGAATAGCATTGGAGCAATAAAAATTATAGGCGAAGAATTATCGACAAGGAATTGAGGATATTACTGATAATAATTCCAATAGCGAGGTGCTGTCTACCTCGCTATGTGTTTGTAAACCAGAATTGAAAGAGAGTATTTGTGAAAGATTCACAGGGAGGGTTGCACAGAGTGAACTAACAAATGAATAATCAAGCCTTAAGTCATCTCCCAATTTTTAACTCAGTATTTCTTCAATCATTTCCATCGCCTTCTCTTCCCCTTTTTCAATAGCCATTTCTACAGCTCGTTTAGCGAGTTCAAGCAATTGTTCGGATTCTTTCTTGAGCCTGAAACTTTCCTGAACTAAAGCAGAAATATCTTCTTGAATTGATTTCTCTATAACAGGAATTTCAACTTTTTCAATCTCAGAAGGTTTCCAGTGTTGAAGTATTGAGCCGCCCGCATCGCGTTCGGCTTGCATTTGAACTACTGTAGAATTTAAAACTAAAGTCAAATAGTCGGGTAAAACTTCAGAAGATGTGACATTCAAATGTAAAATTGCCCCTGATGTAATTGCAAACATATCTTCCGAAACTTTGTATGCTATTCCCACTGTTCCGTCTTTTGACAAAAGAATAGTATCTTTTTTAGGACGAATAACATTTTTGAATTCATATTTATCCAAATGAATATCTGGTTCTGAAAGTCCCTGTTTACTAAGGTCTGAAACTCGTATAAACGGAATTCCGTCTTCTTGATAAGCATCTGAGCCAGGTTCTACTGACTTGCTAATTTTCACTAAGTTCCCTAACTGATTGTATTTGTGTGCTTTTATTCTAACTGTTATTTCTTCATACTTCTTTTGATAATACTCTGCATCCAATCTGCCTGTACTTAAAAATGATTCTTTAAATCCTTTGATATTGACAGCTTCGGTACTTGCTGAAAAGTCTTCTAAGCCCAGAGTTTGTAAAAGAAGGATTTCGGCTTGAGAATATCTCAAATTTGATTGGTTTAATGACACAAAAGAATCAGTAATTAATTTATCAATTCCCTTTTGAATAGTATGTGATAAAATTGGTAATTTCAACTTCTCAATACATTCGACTCCAAGATTTCTTTGTCTAATTCCTTTTGCTAAACGCTCTAATTGTTCTCTGCAAAATTTGTTGTATAAAACAATGAAAAAAACTTTTCTGCTTATAAATATATTTTGATTAGGACTTAAATATACTCGTGCTACTCGTTGATTCCATGTTGATTTTAATTCATTGGCAGAAAACAAATTCACTTTACCTACATCCGGAGGATCACCTGTAAGTGTCATTAAAATATCATCATTCTCTAAATAATTACCTTTTTGTTTTTTAAATTCAGAATTTGATACACTAACCCAATTTTCGTTAATCCTTTTTTGAGTTACATCTCCTATTTTAGATACTCTAATTCCATTTTCGGAAGGTATTTCTGAGAATTCTTCAGAATCATAAGCCCTTCCGTTTTCATAATTAGCAATATCAAAAAATGTAGTATAATTAATATTAGCAAATAACTCATCTGTTTTGAGAAATTTCTTATCAAAATACTCGGCTTCAATTCTATAATCAATTATAGACTCTAAGGATTTATACCATTGAATACTTATCTCCAGCCC
>JBBQCZ010000180.1:0-6982 GCA_038319215.1 Bacteroidales bacterium
TTATGTGAGTAATCTTGTAAATCTGTATTCATAACCAAAATTATTGTCGTTTATACTTAGCTGATTATGCCTGTTCCATTTGATAGTTTCACGGGAATAATCGTGCATTCTCTATTAAATCTATTTTTGTAGGCTTCGCATACGCTTGCTTTGAAGGCTTCGGTTTCTGTTTTTGCAATCAAATTAATGGTGCAACCACCAAAACCACCACCCATCATTCTAGCACCAAGCACTTTACTATTTAGTTTTGCTTGATCAACCAAAAAATCGAGTTCTTCGCAACTTACTTTATATTGATTTTGAAGTCCATTATGTGAAGCATATATTAATTCGCCTAATAATTTTAATTCGCCTTTTTGAATGGCCTTAGAAGCTTGAACAACTCTATTATTTTCTTGGATGACATAGAGTGCTTTTTGGAAATTTGATGGAGTCACTTTATCTTTAATTCCTTCCAAATCATATTCGGTAGCATCTCTAAGCGCTTTTACTTTTAGCATCTCTGAAATGGATTCACAAACTGAACGTCTGTCGTTATAAGCACTATCTGATAAGCTATGCTTCACATTAGTATTGATTAAAATAAGCTCATGGTCTTTGAAATTGATTTCAAAAGGTTTTGATTGCACTGTTCTACAATCGAGTAATAAAGCATTGTTTTCTATCCCATACATACTCGCATATTGGTCCATAATACCACATTTTACACCCACATAATTGTGTTCTGCTTTTTGAGAAATTAAAATCATATCCGCTTTAGTTAAGCCCAAATTAAAGATTTCGTTCAAACCAAAAACCACACTGTTTTCTAAAGCGGCAGAGGATGACATTCCTGCTCCGCCTGGAATATCTCCGCCAAAGGCAATATTAAAATTACCTATCACTTTGCTTTGGTTTTGTAGTTCGGCTACAACACCAAATACATAATTCTCCCAGCACCCCTGATTGGAAGGCTTTAGTTCGCTTAAGGAAAACTCTTTACGATCGTTTTTATCTATTGCAAATGCCACACAAAAATCAGCATCACTTTTGGCAATAGCGGCTACAATGCCTTTGTCTACCGCAGCGGGAAAGACAAAACCGTCATTATAATCGGTGTGTTCACCAATTATATTGATTCTTCCAGGTGAGAATATCATTAATGGATTTGTATGAAAAATTTCTTGGAAATGGTTCTTAACGGTAGTAATAAAATTTATATTCATAAGTATGTTATTTTTTGTTTATTTCTAGGCTCCAATTCAAATTATAGGAGTCATTTGGCATTAGTGATTTTAAACCGATTCCATTGTTAAAACTATCCGAAACACCAGTCGTAGGTTCTATTGCAATAGTATTTGGGTATGGTGGGGTGTATAATTGCAAAAAGCAGTCTTCCTCAGAAGAAGTTAATTTAAAAGTATATTCCGGAGCATTGTTGTCCGATAAAAAATCACGGAACGTTTATTTTTCTTTAGATTTCAGGACTTAGCAAGGTTTTACCTTGCTTTAGCTTGTTTTTGGCTACCTTCCTGAGAGTTCGATAAATGAAAAAATATTTTTTTTAATTTCATTTATCAAGTTTTATCCAGTTGCCAAATAAACGTCAAACAATCCTATTTGACCATCGTTTTTACCATTGATTTCCCAGTCTATTTCGGGACTTTCTAAAAATTTAGTTAGATGAATATAGTTGAATAAATGAATTCTACAAAAACTAACTAAATTCGAAAAAGACCATTGTCTTTTTAAACTTTTCTTTATCACTCCCATCAAAAGATTTACTATCAGAACACAATAGATTTGGATTTTGATGGCGTTTTCATTATCTCCTAAAAAATATTTCAGGGGAAAATTCTGTTTGATTTGCTTGAACAATAATTCTATTTGCCACCTTATTTTATACAGTGCCGCTATTGTGTCTGCTCTAAATTCAAACAAATTACTAATAAACTCAAAGCTTCTTTTGTGTTGTCTGTCATAGTATTTGATTTTTCTTAATTTCAATTTGGTTTTTCCATTTCCATTATTGACTTCAACCTCAATGATTTCATCTGATAATACACCACTATGAATGTGTGTTGGAACGTCATTTTGTTGAGTCACTTCGTACTTTGCATTATCTTTTATTCGAGTTACAAAACCTGTTTTTTGTTCAGAAAAATGTGCAAAAGCCTTGTAATCATTATATCCTTTATCGAATATATAAACGGTATGTTCATCGCATTTTAGCCTTTCTAAAAACTGATGGTCGTGGGTTGTTGCAGGTGTAAACCAAACTAAATTGGGAACTTTTTCATCAGCATTTATTACAGTATGCGACTTAATTCCGCCCTTGCTTTTTCCGTCACAAGATTTTCTTCCAACACACTTTAAGATGTCTTTAAACAGACTTATGGTGGTGCCGTCAACAATTTTAACCTTTTTTCCTAAGGCTATTTCAATTCGACTGTCCGATAAAACAAAGCTGTGTTTCTCGAGCAGGTTGTTATAAATTTCTTCAAAAAATTCTACTTTCCTACCCTTGTTTGCGTCAGCCAAAGTACTCTTTTTTGGAAGATGATTGATTCGGACAGTTTCCCCTTTGCCTGACAAACCTACCATTGCTCCAGAAACTTCACGCAAGGAATTACACTTTTCTAAACAACAAAAAATCATACTGAACAAATGATCCTTACATTTGAAATGTTTGACGTACCTATTAGCATCATGTTTTTTAACAGCCTTATCTATCATTGAATCGTCTATTAAAGAAATCAACTGTCCGAAAACAGATTTAGTCGAAAAATACTTATTTTTACCCATCGTTATTTGAATTTTGCAACTCTAAATTACGATTATTTTTAAGAAGCCATTAATTTGGCTTCTTTTTTATCGGACAACAATGGAAGAAAATATTTAATAAACTAAAAATTGTATTCCTATTTTTTTTGAGTGTTAATTTATATGCAAATGTGCATTACCGCAACATTACAGAATCTCCATTTTCCATTGAGAATAAAGATACAATAGTGATTAAAGGAAAGATTAATTTTTTCATGGATGGGTTGGAAAGAGAAGGTGCTCTTGTAGCTTTCATTACTCTTGATAGAGTATATTTTTCAAATAGAACCACTGAAAACGGGAAATATCAGATAAAAGTTCCTTCTGAAAAAGTATTTAAAAAGAATATTATATTTATTAACTATTCCTCTACCTTTTATCAATTTAAATTGGATCATCATATTATTGGAACAAGATTTTCCAAGACTAAACGTTTAGAATTTGATAATAGAGATGTAATTTTGGATATAAATCCTAATGAAGATGATCTTGTATATGTAGAAGGAAAACAAGAACACATTAGTTCACTAGATCAATTTGATCTTAAAAAAAATTATATGCAATATGTAATTGAGGATCGTGAAATTATAAAAAATCTTTGTGGAGAAACTTCAAAAAAAAGACTCATATTATATTTTTTATGGGACAAATATGATTTATAACTGGTTTCCAGAACAATCTAGATTTATCTTTAGCGATAGCGCAGAATTGTATGCTGTGCCCGTTACAATTGTACTAGTCTAGGTTATTTTTAACCCGATAGCGCGGATTTGCAATCCGTGCCCACCAATAAGAGCAACCACAACAAATCTGACAAAATAATTCCTGTATTGCTTTCTAGATCTTAAAATTCCTTACAAAAATAGAATGACAAGCAGGAGTGTTATTTTTGAAATTGCTTTTGCCATTGAAATTCTCACCTTGTTTTATTCCTGCTCATATATCGGAGGATAAAGTTTTGTTCGTATCTTTGAAAAAGACTAAAAACTCAAAGCTATGAAATTACAAGTATTAAAAGATAATTTTGGCAACCAAACAGGAGTTTATATTCCAGCCGAAGAATGGACTTTAATAAAGCAACAATATCCTGATATTGAGTATATTGATCAAGAATTGCCTCAATGGCAAAAAGATATTGTTTTGGAGAGATTACATAATCCTCAGGGAACGATGGATGCTTTTGAAATGATAGACGATTTGGAAAATGAAAAAATATAGTATAACTGCTGACATAAGAATCAAAAACGATTTAGCAGAAGCAAAAGATTTTTTCAATAGCCAAGAAAAGGTTTAGGACTTCGATTTCTTTCCGATTATAGAAATTCACTTTCTAAACTAAAAATCAATCCTTTTTATGAAGTCCGATACGATGATATTCGTTGCATGCCTTTTGAAACGTTTCAATTTATGATTCATTTTAAAGTAGACGAAATCAATAATTCCGTATTCGTTCTAGGCGTTATTTCTACTCATAAAGACCAGAATACCAATTGGCTTTAATCAATTTTAAGAACATAACCGAGCAAATTGCTCGGTTTTTTTTGTTTTATAGGATTGTTCGATTGAAAATTTATTCCTTATAGCTTTTTTGCATTGCAATTGAATTTTGAAATTGCCATTGCCATTGCCAGTGAAATTGATTTTCCGCATCGAAACCCACACCTTTTTGTTAATAACTTACTAACTTATAACAGGATTTTAACCATTAAATAGTATATGGTTTCTTATATTTGCGTGTTATACGAAAAACACATTTTTAGAGTAAATTTATATGAGCGACGAAATCAAGAAGGACAATTATTCAGCAGATAGTATTCAGGCATTAGAAGGAATGGAGCACGTAAGAATGCGTCCTTCGATGTATATTGGAGATGTAGGTGTTCGAGGACTGCATCATTTAGTTTATGAGGTTGTCGATAACTCTATCGATGAAGCAATGGGAGGCTATTGCGACACCATCATTGTTGATATTAATGAAGATGGTTCTATTACTGTAGAAGATAATGGACGGGGTATTCCGGTTGGAATACACAAAAAAGAAGGCGTTTCTGCACTTGAAGTTGTAATGACTAAAATTGGTGCTGGAGGAAAATTCGACAAAGATTCTTATAAAGTTTCTGGAGGACTTCACGGTGTTGGGGTTTCGGTAGTAAATGCGTTGTCGAAGCATCTTAGAGCGACAGTTCATAGCAGCGACGGTAGGGTTTATGAACAAGAATACGAAAGAGGAAAAGCACTTTATCCTGTAAAACAAATTGGAGAAACGACTAAAAGAGGAACGATTGTAACTTTTTATCCAGATCCAATTATTTTTACTCAAACGGTAGAATTTGCTTATGATACTTTATCAGCTCGTATGCGCGAGTTGTCTTTTTTGAACAAAGGAATCACAATCACCTTTACAGATAAAAGAGAAGTTGACAAAGACGGAAATTTTGTATCAGAAATTTTCCATTCGGATGAAGGATTGAAAGAATATGTTCGGTATTTAGATGCCAATAGAGAACCGATTATTTCTCACGTAATCTCTATGAATTCTGAAAAAGGGGAAGTGCCTGTTGAGGTGGCCTTAATTTACAATACCAGTTATACCGAAAATATTTTTGCTTACGTAAATAATATCAATACACACGAAGGTGGAACGCACTTGCAAGGTTTTAGAACTGGACTTACCAGAGCCTTGAAAAAATATGCAGATTCTTCTGGAATGTTAGACAAACTGAAATTCGAAATTGCTGGAGATGATTTCCGTGAGGGATTGACAGCTATTATTTCGGTAAAAGTTTCAGAACCTCAATTTGAAGGACAAACTAAAACCAAACTTGGAAATAGGGAAGTTGTCGCTCCAGTAAGTCAAGCGGTGAGCGAAATGATAGAAAATTATTTGGAAGAAAATCCAAATGATGCTCGAATTATTGTCCAAAAAGTGATACTTGCTGCTCAAGCTCGTCACGCTGCGAAAAAAGCACGTGAAATGGTACAACGCAAAACCGTAATGGGTGGTGGCGGATTACCAGGAAAACTTTCGGATTGTTCAGAGCAAGATCCTACAAAATGTGAAGTATATCTTGTCGAGGGAGATTCGGCAGGTGGAACTGCAAAACAAGGTCGTGATAGAGCATTTCAAGCTATTTTGCCTTTGCGAGGTAAGATTTTGAATGTGGAAAAAGCAATGCACCACAAGGTTTTTGAAAACGAAGAAATTCGAAATATTTTTACGGCACTTGGCGTAACCATTGGAACAGAGGAGGATAGTAAAGCTTTGAATATTTCAAAATTGCGCTACCATAAAGTAATTATTATGTGTGATGCCGATGTCGATGGTAGTCACATTTCTACTTTGATTTTGACATTCTTCTTCCGTTTTATGAAAGAATTGATTGAAGAAGGACACGTATATATTGCAGCTCCTCCTTTATATTTAGTCAAAAAAGGAAATAAAAAGGAATACGCTTGGAATGATGATCAACGAGATCAAGCCAACGCTAGAATGGGTGGAAGTGCAGGAATTCAACGTTATAAAGGTCTTGGAGAAATGAATGCAGAGCAATTATGGGAAACCACAATGGATCCAGGATTCCGAACTTTGCGCCAAGTAAATATTGACAGTCTAGTCGAAGCAGATCGTGTTTTTTCTATGTTGATGGGAGACGAAGTGCCGCCTAGAAGAGAGTTTATCGAGAAAAATGCAGTTTACGCAAATATTGATGCATAAATAAGAATGGTATTTGGTTGGTCGGTTAAACGTTTAATCGAATAAACGATTAGCCATCTAATCAATTAAATAAATAAACAACAACAATAAATAAAATTAAATGAAAGTTACAATTGTAGGAGCAGGAAATGTGGGAGCATCTTGCGCAGATTCAATTTCTTATAGAGGAATTGCAAGTGAAGTAGTATTATTAGATATTAGAGAAGGTTTCGCCGAAGGTAAAGCAATGGATATTTCTCAATGTGCAACCAATACAGGTTTTAATACTAAAGTCTCAGGAATCACAAATGATTATTCAAAAACAGCCAATAGCGATGTAGTCGTAATTACATCAGGAATTCCAAGAAAACCGGGAATGACTCGTGAAGAGTTAATTGGAATTAATGCAGGAATCGTAAAATCGGTTGCTGATAACGTATTAACTCATTCGCCAAACGCAATTATTGTGGTGGTTTCTAACCCAAT
>JBBQCZ010000181.1:0-6869 GCA_038319215.1 Bacteroidales bacterium
TTCATGGGATCGTGATATGGGTTGGTGGCAATTACTGGCTCAACATGGCTATATTATCGTTTCTGTTGATAATAGAGGAACTGGTGCAAGAGGTAAAGAGTTTCGTCAAACTACATACGAGCAATTAGGTAAATATGAAGTTCTTGACCAGATTGAAGCTGCAAAATATTTAGGAAGTTTAAAATATGTTGACAGTAATAGAATTGGTATTTTTGGTTGGAGTTACGGTGGATATATGTCTAGCTTATGTCTGACTATTGGAGCGCAGTGGTTTAAACTCGGTATCGCAGTTGCACCTGTTACAAATTGGAGGTATTATGACTCTGTTTATACTGAAAGATATAATGGCTTGCCTCAGGATAATGCAAAAGGATATGATGATAATTCGCCAATAAATCACGTTAAAGAAATGAAAGGAAAATTCTTGTTAGTTCATGGCACGGCTGATGATAATGTTCATTTTCAGAATTCAGTTGATTTGGTGGACAAACTTGTGGAGGCCGATGTTACTTTCGAAACAATGTATTACCCAAATAAAGATCACGGAATATATGGTGGGAATACTCGTATGCATCTTTACAAAAAAATGACTAACTTTGTACTGAACAATTTATAAAAGTCCGGAAAAGGAGTACGGACAAATAAATCCTTAACTAACGGTTTACATAAGACCTTCGATGAAAATTGGAGGTCTTTTTTTTGCAAAGCGAATTTTGAATAGGTATAAACTCAAAACAACAAATGATTTTGCTTTTTACAACCGAACTCCGCACGGCTACTGAACTTCGGTTGCTGATCCGCCAACTGACGGACGAAGCAGTCGAAGGGCCATCTTCCCTACAACTCCATAGTAAGAGTCCTTACATTTGTAAAATCTTCTTTTCCCAATGCTTTTCCGTTGTATGTTAGAGTGTCGCTTAATTTTAAACTATGCTTTTTAATTCCATTGCTAAAATACAACGTGACATTAAGATAATCTTTCAAAAAGACATCAAGATTTTCAGTATTTACTGCAATTTTTGCTTCGATCATGGTAGCAATTTCTTGTTGAAACAGCGGATGATTTCCTTTGTTACCAAAAACTACATGAGAACCTTCATGTCGAATAAATAATGATTGTAATGGCTGGAAGCTTTCTTCGTAAAGCTTTGCAGGAAACGAAACTTCTATTTTATAATCTTTCTCAACAATATTACCAGCGTTTCTAATTAAAAGCTTTGGGTAAAAACTCATAGCTGAATATTTTCCGCCGCTAAGTATTGGTAATCCATTTGTATTGTATATGCCTAGGAATTCCAATTCACATGAACTTAATTTGCCATACAACATTCTCACCTCTGCCTCGTCAAGTACAACAGCTTTATTCTTTTGCCATTTATAAAATCTTGAATCGGCGAACATGTGAGGTTGGTCATTATTGGCCGGAACCTGGATGTGGATTATTTTCGAAAGCTCATCATGCCCAACAGAAGAAATATCTATTTTAAGGTCTTTTACAGGTTTGTCAATTTGCGATTGTATTTCGTGAAATAACCATTCTGCAGTTTTGTTGAATTTTGTAACTGGTTCAATTTTATCTGCTCTGCTTCGTTTTTGCGAAATTCCATAAATTAAATCGCCACCACCAGAATTCGCAACAGCGCAAATTACTTTAGACAACCTTGTCATGGATGCAGCTGATGAATCAAGTTCAGAACCTTTGAAGAAAATCAAAGATCCATGCATACGTGTATTATTCGCAACTAATTCGCGATAATAGTCTAATGATATTTTTTCTGGTAAACTCATTATTGCAAAAGTAGTAATTATTGGCAGAAATAAAATTAGTCAAGACATAAAAAAAACAGGAATTCATTTTGAATCCCTGTTTCATTATTGAAATATAAATTATTTTTTTGGTATAAAAGTTAAATATAAATATTCGTCTGATGTATTTGGAGTCTGGTCAATATTGTATGGGAAGTCATAAGTCTTAAATGTCTTTCCACCATCAATTGAAAGGAATATTGCACCAGGATATTTATTATTGGCATCACGACTGTCTTCTGCAGAAGGTGCTTCAACTCCAATAACAAATTTGTCACCATCTGTTGCAAACGTGCGATAACCGTAGAAAGGTCTTTCACAGTTTGGTGCAAAAAGTTTTTCAGGTTCTGAGTTAAGCCAAGTTTTTCCCATATCATCAGTATAGAAAATTTGGTCATATGATGCGTAAATTATTCTGTCAGAACAGAATCCAACGCCTTTAGATTCATTTCTTTCAGTTGGAGGAGTAATTGCTGTCCAAGTATTACCTTCATCATTACTTACAGAAAGAATAGTTTCTTCAAAATACCAACCCTGAGCAACAATTTTTTTACCATCAGCAGAAACAGCGAGGTTTAATGAAGAAGAGAAAGCTGGGCTTGAATGTGTTGTGTCTTTTAAGCAAGGGCTTGTTTTTTTCTCCCAATTAACGCCACCATCTTTTGTTACAAAGAAATCGCCTTTTGAGCTAAGAGCATAAACATTGTTAGCTTTGGATGCAACAATAGCGAATGAAGCATATTCTCCACTCTCAGTGTCTTTGTTTTCAACAAGTTTCCAAGTTTTTCCACCGTCTTTAGATACACTGATACCTACATTATAACCATTAACCGCGCTAAATAATGTGCCATCAGCATCAGAAGTTACATAGCTTGGATAACCTATACATGTGTCAGATTTTACGAATTCTGTTCCAAACTCAGATGTGTAAAATGAATGCGTTGGGTAGTAATACATAAGAAAATGCCCATTATTACGAGGAGCTGGCAAATTTTCACCGTCTTTGTTCTCTGTTTTACTTCCGCCGC
This sequence comes from Bacteroidales bacterium, assembly GCA_038319215.1. Taxonomy (GTDB): domain Bacteria; phylum Bacteroidota; class Bacteroidia; order Bacteroidales; family ML635J-15; genus Bact-19. The sequence goes on from JBBQCZ010000181.1 coordinate 2,835, forward strand.
ATGATATTAAAAATAGTCCAACAAGGACAATCAAAATTGAAGATAGTTTTTTCATGTTAAATATGGTTTAGTTAATAAAGATTATAATAGCAAATATAATAATTATTTAGGTATTGCAATACTTAAAAAATGAAATATTTTTAGTATTTTTAAACTTGCATTGGTATTTATATCAATAGAATTTTGGATTGTTTATTTGCTATTATCTCAAAATTATCAACATCATAAGTTTTCAAACCATCGCGCTTTTCAAGCTTAATTCCTGCTATTTCTACATGGCATTAAACTCACTATGCATTATTTCTGTTCCGAACTCATAACCTGTAAATCTCCAGCGGAAATTACACCATGGCTGCCCATACTGTCTTTGTGCTCTAATGCTCCACTAATAGGAATTGTAATTATTTTCATATTGTCGTGTGGGTGTGTGTAAAAACCTTCGCCACCAGCAATTATATCATCATTAAGCACTCTGAGGACTACAAAATGAACTCGTTCTGGATTATAGCAATTTGCAAAACTGAAACTATGTGTTGCTTTAAGCCACCCGTGATAGTCAAAGCCTCTAGTGTTGGCTCTGTGTATTATTGTTTTAGTATTTAATTCTATAATTATTATGAAATAACAGAATTAAATAAAATTAGTTTATGGTGTATTCCTATTTTAACTTCACCGACTTGCTTTTTATCTCAATACTACCTTCATCAGTAAATTCACTATATCTAATTGTAACATACCCGGCTTTAGATTTGTCTTTTGATATCGCATCAACTCCTTCATCCCATTGGTTACAGTGGGTAGTAAATGGATCAACCAAGTATTCCCATTTATTATTTTTTAATGTATAGACTTTATATTCATGCCAGCAACTTGTCCACCATGACGGTAAAATACCAATTTCGTCAAATCCATCACCATTTAAATCGCCTTCATTTACAGGAGTTCCGCCAATGCAATTTTCGAGCTTAATTACAGGTACGCTTTGGTCGGAGAATTGAATATAACAATTGCAAGGGCCTTCGCATTCTGAAAAACTTTCTTCTGATTGGTCTTTTGGGAAAGCTGGATACTTTAACCACATGTTTGTTTTTTCTTCACCTAGAAAAATATTTACTTTTTCCGATGTCGCGTTTTTCATGCTTTCAAGATTAGAATCTGTAACCAAATCTCCTTCTGTGGTGATTTTCCATTCTTTGCCGATTTTCGTAAAAATTAGATAGGAAGGATATTGCTCTGTATTTCCATCCCAACTAGCTTTTTTTGTAAAACTACATTTTACTTCAGTATCACTAATGTGTTCAATCGTGATTTCTCCATCTATTGTCTGTCTAAAATCTGAGTATTTCTTTAATAGTGAACTTTTTTTCTCAATGCATTTGTTCTTATTTATGTCAGTCTGGTAAAACACAACATTTGAAGCGTATAAGTTCTCAAAGACTTCAACATCTTTAGAATTGTGTGCACTATTCCATTCGTTTACAAGTTCGCTAAAATCTGTTTCTTCTGGCTTTGGCTCTGGATGCTTTGGCTTTGGATTATTATTGCAAGAATAAAAGGCAAAAGTAACGAACGAAACGAATAACAAAGTTCTGAGATTTCTCATAATTGCAAATTAAGTTTATTCACAAATATAAAGAAAATTTTATTATATATTTGAATAAAATTGTAAGTAAATATTTATTTTACTATTACCTTAAATCCGCAAGGAAATTCTATTCCAAAGCCAAACTGCCCTTCATTTCAGGCAATGCTCAAAAAAACAGTTTCACCGTATCTACGGATACGCCTGCAATGCTTTTTTTTGTGCTAAACCTGAACTGAACCACATTTTGACTTTTCATAACGAATCACCTTGCGGATTTAAGGTATTATTTCTTCAAGTTGTACTCTATTAGAATGTTGTCAAAAGTTTCTTTTACACTTATGATTTTTTCGGAAAGATATGCATTGCTTCCAGCAAAAGCATAACCACTGTTAAAATTTCCTTTAAAAGCGCTGTATAATGCTGAGATTATACAATATGGACTGGAAGAAACTTCGCATGTTTTAATGCATTTAAAAGGACATCGGATTGGAACTTTTTGTCCAAGTTTAACTTTTTCAAGAAAGTTATTCATTATTGCTCGTCCAGGCATGCCAACAGGGCTTTTAATGATTTTTATATCCTCCGATTTTGCGTTGATATAACTTTGTTTAAAGTTATCGGAGGCATCACATTCTGTTGTTGTTACAAATCGTGAGCCCATCTGAACACCCGAAGCCCCCAAATCCATAATGTCGGAAATGTTCTGTCCGGTATAAACTCCTCCAGCGGCAATAACAGGTATTTTTACATTGTAAATATTTTCGAACTCTCTTACAACAGCCACTACTTGTGGAATAAGATGTTCCAAAGAATAAGATTCATCATCTATTTGTTCTGCTTTAAATCCAAGATGTCCGCCTGCTTTTGGTCCTTCTACCACAATAGCGTCAGGAAGATAATCGTATTCGCTTTTCCATTTTTCGCAAATAATTTTTGCAGCTCTAGCCGAAGAAACGATAGGAACAAGTTTGGTTGTGCTTTCTTTTGTTAAAAATGAAGGTAAATTTAATGGCAATCCGCCACCGCTAAAAATAATATCTGCTTTTTCCGAAATAGCCGTTTTTACCATATCAGCGAAATTCGACATCGCAACCATCACATTTATGCCTATAACACCGCGTGTTTTCTCACGTGCTTTACGCAATTCTTCTTTTAATCCAGTTATACTATTTTCGAGAAAGTCGGCTCCGGCTTGACGATATAACATTCCAAGGCCTGCACTAGCTATTACACCCACACCACCTTGATTAGCAACTGCTGCTGCCATTCCTGAAAGCGAAATACCAACACCCATTCCGCCTTGAATAATCGGTACTCTGATTTCTAAATTTCCGATTTTTAAAGTATTCATCATTTTGGTTGTATATTTTAATCTTTAAAATTAGCTTTAAAAGTTGCGGCAAAGTTAGTGATTTAAACAACATCTTACCATTTATTTTTACCGCCTTTATATTTTTAAATTATTAGAGTTAATCTATGTCTTGGTTAAATAAGAGAATAAATAAAATTTATTTTTAAAGAGAGTATTTATATGTAAAAAATTACAATATTCTAAAAAAAACAGACCTAGATATTTTCAATAACTCTTTGAATCTTTTCTCGAACATTAACTGCAACACCTCCCAGACTTTCATTCTCGATAGCACCCATCGATGCAATCGGGTCAACTCCAGCAACTTCAATATCTCCATTGTCCAACTCCTGAACAATAAAATTACATGGAAGCATAGTTCCAATTTTATTTTCACTCATAAGTGCCTCGTAAGCTGATTGAGGATGACAAGCTCCTAAAATTTTGTAGGGGCGTATATCTACATCTATTTTTTTCTTCAAGGTGAATTTCATATCTATTTCTGTTAAGACCCCAAAACCTTCTTTTTTTAATTCGTCTTTTACTAATTGAACAGCATAATCAAAATTGTCAGTTTTTAAAACTTTACTAAAATAATAGCTCATAATTAAATTGTTTTTGTAACGTACATAACCAATATTGGCTCTAAAAGTTTATACTGAAAATTTTTAAAGTGTTATTGTTAATCTCTCGGAAAAAGATTGCTCGGTTTTCTGAAAAATAACTTTTATCCAGTACATTCCTTAAGACAAATTAAAACGGTATAAGTTTAATCTAGTTAATTTATTTTCTTTTTGGATTGTTGTAATTTATATTCCATGATTTTCATATATCTCACAATAATTGTAAGTATCGTTATGGCAATTGACAAATAATTACAAGAAATTTCCTAATTCAAATCAGTTTTATCTCCAACTATAATATTCAATCTCGGACTGGCACTTATAATAGAGTATGGAAGTACTGTGTTTTCGTCAACAAATAAAAATTCCAACATACGACATTCATAAATAGACTCTGGAACCCTAAGCATTACTCCGGCTTTATAAAGATTTATTTCTGACAAGGAATTTAAGAATCCGATATCCTCAGGTAATTC
>JBBQCZ010000182.1:0-6823 GCA_038319215.1 Bacteroidales bacterium
GAGCAACGTGATGCCATCCAGTTGGCTGATGCTTGTTTGCTGCTTATACCGGCGTTCCGAAGGGGTGACAATATGAACATCGTGACCCTCGTCGCGGAATTTACGCATCAGATCGGAATAAAGATTCCGGTCTTGAATCGATTTAATATTGACGAGGGTAAGGAATAGTATTTTCATTATTTAGGTCTAACAAACAATGCGACTGCAATTTTTTTGTGCAGGTAAACTACATTCAAAGGCATTAACTGAATTTGTTAATAGCCTAAAGCTTTCTTAATCAGTAAATCTTTATCAAGCCTGGCGGGATAATTGATTAAAACGGCTTTATATACCCCTTTGAAAACGAATAAGCTTCCCGCAGCAGCACCAATAATTCCAAACTCGCTGATCAGTTGCTGAATATCTTCCAGAGGCCCAGCCCCCCCAAGTATCGTTAACGGAACATTTACGGCCGCCCTCATTTTACGGGCAAAAGTTAAATCATAGCCCTTCATCACGCCATCCTGGTCGATCGAGTTGACGATAATCTCACCGGCCCCGGCTTCTACCATTTTTTGTGCAAGTTCTATAGGTGATTTACCTGTATTCTTTGTTCCATTGTGTGTCCATACCTCGTATTTACCCCCCAGGATTCGTTTTTTTACATCAAGAACCACCACTACACTTTGGTTCCCTACACAAGCGGCGGCAGCTGAAATAAGTTCAGGATGATTAATTGCAGCAGAACTAATTGCCACCTTTTCAACCCCCAACTGAATGATCTTTTCTACCTGATTCACTGTAGTTACTCCGCCACCGTAACACAAAGGCATCCTGCACTCAGAAGCCAGATTCCGAATCATCCTGTAATCTGGTTCTGCACCATCACGCGTGGCATCGATATCGATGACCATCAGTTCATCGACCTCCTTTTCATTGAAAATTCTTACTGCGTTGATGGGATCACCTACATATTTTGGATGCTTGAAATTAACCGTTTTTACAAGCCCTTTATCTTTTACCAGTAAACAGGGGATAATTCTTGGATATAACATTTTTAGAAGAATAGAAAGAGTGAGGAAGTAAAGGAGAGGGGGAGAGGGGAAGACGAAGAGAAGGGGTGAAAGAGAGACAGCTGCTTAATGGAATTATGCAACTTCAAATCTTTTTCCCTTTATGATAAAACTATTAACTACAGCAATGCAAAGTTTTTAAGCAATTGAATCCCGTTCGAATGACTTTTTTCGGGATGGAACTGAACTCCAAAAATATTAGCGGAATTCACGGCACATTCAAAATCACCAATATAAGTTGTTTTTGCAATAGCATCCTCCGGATTATTACATTTAAAATAATAGGAGTGAAGAAAATAAAAACGTGATTCATCGGCTATGCCGTTAAACAAGCCATTTGAATGCAGCGGTTTTACAGTATTCCAACCCATGTGCGGAATTTGCAACGCAACTGAATCTGACTGGAGTTTAAACTTTTTTACTCTGCCATTAATCCAGCCCAAACCGGGCAAAACGCCTTCTTCACTCTGTTTTGCCAACATTTGCATCCCTACACATATTCCTAAAACAGGTATTTTTTCGTTGAGCACTTTTTGCTCCAGGACTTCACGCATACCCGAATCAATCAGCCTTTGCATCGCATAATCAAAAGAACCTACTCCTGGTAAAATAATTTTAGTGGCATGTGTCAGATCTGCACTGTTTTTTGCGATCAGAACTGGTATATTTAGCTTTTTATATACATTGGCAAATGCATTCACATTGCCAAGACCATAATCAATAATTACTATCATCTGAAAAGTCTTTTTTCCAGTCCGAGCATTTTCATAGCTCTGGCACCCAGGCCAATGAGCCATCTTTTATTTTTGTAATCGTAGAACGTTTTATTTTTTCCTTCAAAAAGCGACTGCAACTCATTCACGGTTAAATCTAATTTATGCGCCACATATTCGAATTTGTGTTTTAACGTATTTTCATCCAATTCGGGTTTCAAAATTCTTTCCAGTGCCTCATCTCTCGTCATTTGACCTGTCATAATCAGGCTTGAAAAATGAGCCCTCCGTTTTTCATAACCGAATTTTCGTGGCATCCAGTAATCTTCATAGAAACAGGTAAATCGTGATTCGTGGTGTTTGTGTTGAAATTTTTGCCACCCAAACCGGGTTTCAAGCAGTTGTTCCGCATCTTTCTTAATATATGGAATTAAATTCAACGGCTTGACAATTTGCATCCCGCATAAGTATTTGTAATAGATTTTATAGGTGAATATATCAACGATTGGAAATGTTTTTAGCGGGATTTTACCGAAGCGCTGATGGATATCATTTACGAGGATTTTATCGATACCCGGATACGCTCCCCATTCTTCAGGTTCACGGCAGCATTCTGTTGAGTAATTGGCACCTGTTAACACATATTTGATTTTGTGTTTTCGGGCAAATTTGTAGATCCCTGAAAAGAAGGCCAGGTCCTGCGGATCATCCATATTCGCGATCTGAGATTTAAAGTAAGCAACTTGCAGATCCTTCATCTCTTCCCAATTAATCACTTCGGTATATAATTCAAGTCCAAGACCATCAATTAATTTCTCAATATTGCTCACTGCCTGCTGGGTGTTCCAACCCGCATCAACATGAAAAAGAAGGGGCCTGAGCCCCATGATTTCTTTTGCAACGTAAGCAGTATACGAACTGTCCAGACCGCCACTTAAACCGACAATGCAGTCAAAATCTTTCCCTTTACCTTCTTTTTTTATTTTATCAGCAAACAGCATCAATTCTTTATACCCTTGATCGTTGGGATGCCAGTCAGGTAAGATATTTTCATGAAAATTACGGCAATAGTCACACCAACCCCTTTCGTCGAAAGTAATTTGTGGATCGCTCGTATCCATGATGCAATTGGTGCAAATTCTGTAATTCATAACACCTAATTTTATTACTGAATTTTATATGCTTTGTTTATATGTTTTAAGCAAGAAAACAAAGGTTTCATTAGCACATCTTGACCAACTGTATTGCTCTGATAATTTTTTAGCCTTTTGAGCTATCTCCAGTCTAATGGACTTGTTAATAATAATATTTTCAATTGCTTGTGATATTGTAATGTAATTCTCCGGATCGAAATATATTCCAGCATCTTGCAGTACTTCCGGCATTGGTCCCCTGTTTGAGCATGCAATTGGTAGGCCAACAGACATTCCCTCAATAAGAACATTTGGCATGTTCTCACAACTTGAGGCAAAAACAAAAATATCCGACTGTTTAAGTAGAAATGGAATTTCGTTATGCTTGATGAATTCTATTTGCTTGATGAACTTTTTGTCTGGATCGGCGATCTGCACCTCTTTTTCAAAAAACTTCTGTGCCTTGCCTTCTCCGCCACCAACAAAATTGATTGATAAATTATACCCTTTTTGACGTAAAAGTTTTATAGCTTTTACAACATTCCATTGATGTTTGTATAATTCGACAAATGATATATATATAATTTTTATCGATTGATTCTCCTTATCTTTCCAAACACCAAAATTAGAATCAATCCGAAAAGCTCTGCTTACCCCATGCGGGATAATTGTGTAGTTTGATATTGCACCGCAATACTCTTGAATAACTTTCGAAGCATATTCAGTAAGAAAGATGACTCCTTCAGAATTTTTCAATGAATAATTCTGAATATATCTTAAAATAAAAAGTCTAAACCGGGCATAGCCAAATCCGAATCTTTGAATTTCACCCTTTTCATATGAAAGCATGTCTCTGCTCATTGATACAGATGGGTGGAAGTGACAGACTGATCCAGCGCATGTGTTTAATAGTATATCTATGCCAACTTTCTTTGCTTCGATCGGTAGTTTAAAATATTGCCATAAAACTTGGTTTAATAGCGACTTCTTCAAGCTAGGGGGGCAATGTTTAACCAACCAATTATAATTTGGTAATGAATCAAGTAACTGTTTGTAAGACCATATGTGCACTTCTATTATTTCATCCGGAAGAGAAGTTAATTCAGTTAAAATTCCAATTATATGTGCTTTGGCTCCACCGGATCTGTTCCTGGATGCATCAATTCCAACTTTTAATTTCATTCGTTATTTTGAGTCATATGAATAAGGAAAATGTAATTATTATTCCTATTTGAGTATATAATCTTCTAATTGAGTGGAAAACAACTTAAGTTCAAAATTATCCTTGGAACTTTGAAAAGCTTTCTGACTCATTGTATATATTTCATTTCCATTTAAGGAAAGAATATGTTGAAAGCATTTAAGTAATGTCACATCATTTGTATCCTTTACAAGAAATCCATTTTCTCCATCAATGATATATTTCGGAATATCAGAAGTATGATTTGTTATTAATGGAACTCCGGCGCCCAGACTTTCTACCAGTTTGGTTGGAAAACCTGCATGGGCATATCTTTTATCCTCTCTAAGCAAGATTGAAAAATGGTTTTTGTGATAATATTTTGGTATTTCATCCTGAGGTACGCATCCAATGCAGTGAATATAAGTTGGAAGTTCTATTGAATCAGGGAAAAAAGTTGCTTTAAATGAATTGGTTTCGATGCCTAGTATGTTGATTTCAAAACGGATTGAACCATTATTTATTAATTTTAACGCGTTAAATACCGAATTTAACAAGTCTTTTTTTCCGGGATTACCGGCATATATTAGTTTTATAATGTCTAATGAATACGGAAAAGTGTTTGTAGACGGGATATTCCATTTACTATTTTTCAATTCAATTAAAGGAGGTACCAATAAGGTATCACAGCCTTTTTTTTGTAAAATTTTTTGAAGGTACGAGCTGATTACGATAACGTTTTTGATCAATGGATAAATGATCCTTATTCGAATGTTATTATCCAGATTCACAATTCCATATTTTCCACCTGGTAAATGACTCCCTTGGTACCATTCTGTGCAATCGCAGATAAGTTTAATATTATTTTTTTTACAAAACTTATAGGTTTTATAAATAAATAAAGAATTGCTATTATAAATAATGATATGGCTAACTTTGGAAATGCTTGTGTAATTCCTTATCCATTTAAGTGTTTTGTTGCCTGTTTTGAAATAATTAATGACCTTTTGAATGTTGTTTTTTGATGGTATATCAAGTTCCGCCTGCGAATAGTATTCAAAGCCATCGTATCTGTAAATTCCATCAGAATTTAAATCTTCTATACGCGGCGCTTTTTCCCATCCCGCAAAAACAGTGTCAATGTTGTTATTTTTTAATGCTTTGGCTATACCAAGCACCCTTTGAGAAGCAGCGTCTTTATCGGGGAAACGGAAGGAACCCGTATATATTATATTTTTCATTAGCTTACTAATTAATAGCCTAATTTCAGTAATAAAAAACGATGCATTTTTACTGAAAATATCTTTTAACGAATTTGACTTTATCCATCTGTTCAAAAATAAATTACAATTTTATCGTTTTTAATTTGAAAATATGTTATTGGCAGACCTATTTGAATAAAGTATTTAATCCTTGAAATTGGAGTTTAAAATATTATTATATAAATGGAGCAGATCACCAAATGGATCTCGATTAATAGGAATGGAGTTTTTTAGTCGTTGCAAATTGTCCAAAATATAATGAGCTTTAATTACAAAATCATTAATGTTTCGATTCTCAAAAGTAATAGTGCCTTGAGGTCTTATAGCAACATCGCTAGCCAAAACTACAGTTTTTACCTCTAAGGCTTCTCTTACGCATAATGAGTCTCCATCTGAACAAGTAGGACGAAGAAAGACATCGGAAATAGTCCATAGTCCATAAACATCTTGAACATTTTCGCCTACAAAAAGAATATTTTCTTCAAGCTTGTTATTTTGTATGTATTTTTTATAATTATCCATCATCAACTCGGATTTATTTCCAGGAATACACACGATCAATCCAATCTGAGGGTATCGAACCTTTAGTATAGATACTAATTGAAGCGAAATATCAATTCCATATAAATCAATGTCATTAAGTAACCTTGTCGACATCGCATACATACTCATTAATGGAGTCCTTTTTTTAAAGAATAAAACTATTTCATCCTTTAATGGTTCAGTCTTGGTATTTATATTGTTTATATATGCAGGTATAACAGAAATCATTTCATGGCTAACTCCTTTGGAAATTAATTGAGCTTTTATCATTTCATTAACTGCAATCCATTGAATATCTCTTTGTTTAAATAATAGAGAAAGAAATGGAGTGATATACCAGACCCGAAACCATTGGGCTTTTCTTAGTAATCTCATTTGATCGTGTAGCGTAATTACTATTTTTTTCTTCAAAAAATACTTTGCAATCAAAATTGCAAAACTTCCATTTTCATTATTGTGGAAATGAAGCACTTTTGATTGATCTTTGGCACCGTAACGAAATAACCAATATATGTACCCAATAAAATCATATCTTGTAGATACGTTAATAATCTTGACAAATTCAGGGTAATTTGACAAGGCTTTATCTAACCGGCCCAAATGATAAACATTATCTAACATTCCCTTTTCTATTAATATATCAGCTACCCGTTTAATATGGATCGATACTCCACCGTAGGGAGGTGGATAATCGCCAAAAATACTGATGCTTTTTAAATTTGTCATAGTATATTTCTGTTGCTTAATTTCGATTCTTTTTTATGAAAAATTGGTTTCCCCAATATTGAAAGACCAGTGTATTTTGAAAACATTTCTCTTTGTCGGCGATTAAATAGATTTTCGATCCTATAAATTAAAAAAAATCTCATTAAAAATACAGACCATATAATATACCGAAAACCATAAAAAAATTCAACTCTAGCATAAAAAAAACTAAATG
>JBBQCZ010000183.1:0-6690 GCA_038319215.1 Bacteroidales bacterium
TCTACAGTCGCATGCAGAAAGATGTAATTATTGATGAAATGAAAATGCCTTTCCCATCTCTAGGGTATAAGATTGAATTTTAATAATTTTATTGTCATTTTAATATTTTTTCATTTGTTTATAAAATAATGATTATGCAAAACAATAATTTGATTTTAAGTAAAATATTTTCAATTTTGGGTTTAATTTTGGCGATATTTGCTTGCGTTTTATGCTTAAAGTTTATCAAAGCATTTTTCTTGCTCAATAAAGTTTGCTGTGGTTTGACAAATTGTTTTACTGCGATAATTGGCAGTCTGTTTTACGTATAGAGTTGCATTTGAATTTCTATTAAACAATAAAAAAATGACGATTGTTCAGATATTTGAAAATGACATTGATTTTAAAACTTTAAAGAATGAAATTAGAAGCAACTACAAATAAATGTAAGTTAAGACAAAGTGTAAAGAACTAAACTAATGACAAAACAAATCGTGAAAAACATTCAAAATGTAACAATATTTTATTTTTCTGGAACAGGAAATGCAAAAAGAATTGCATTATGGTTTTCAGAAATTGCATTCCAAAAAGGAATTGATTGCAAAATATTTGATATTACTAAAGTTGAAGTAAACGATATATCATCAATCATTGACAATTCTTTGATATTGATAATCTCTCCAACTCACGGGTTTAATTTTCCAAAAATTAGCTTGGACTTTATTCGTCATTTTCCAAAAGGAAAAAATTCTGTTGTATTAATGAACACTCGAGCAGGAATGAGAATTGGTAAATTTGTAACGCCAGGACTTACAGGAATTGCTTTAATATTATCATCATTCATACTGAAAACTAAAGGGTATAAGATTGTAGGACAAATTCCTTTTGATATGCCTTCAAATTGGCTTTCAATACATCCCTCTCTAAACGAAAAGTCAGTAAAATACTTGCATAAAATTAATTACAGCCGAGTGCAAAAACATGCAGACAAAATTTTTTCAAATCAGCGCGATTTTCTTGCTTATCGTGATTTGATACAAGATATTTTAATTTCACCCATTGCATTAGGGTATTACTTGATAGGCAGGTTTGCATTAGCAAAATCATTTTATGCATCAGCAGATTGCGATTTATGCGGTTTGTGCCTTAAACAGTGTCCTGTTAAAGCAATTAAAATGCATGATTCTCGTCCTTTTTGGACTTTCAAATGCGAAAGCTGTATGAGTTGTATGAATAACTGCCCCAAAAGAGCAATTGAAACAGCACATGGGTTAATAATAATTGTCAGCATTTTAAGTTCGGTCGGCTTAAGCATATTATTGCAACATGTTCTTCAACTTGAGATTAAATCTATGTTTATCAGTTTGACAATTTGGTCTGTGATATTTATTGGACTCATTTGGCTTTTTTATTATATACAGCATTTATTGCTGAGATACCGAGTTTTGTCTAAATTAGCACAGTTTACCTCTCTGACATATTATAAATTTTGGGGACGTTACAAATCAATTCCAGATAACAAATGGAAAGAATAAATCCTGCACCCAAGCACGTGTAAGCAAACTTCAATAAAACAAATCAGATATTGTTTGTCAATTATGAAACAATGAAAAGCTGACTGTCGTCATTCAACCCCCGAAACTCGTCATTCAATATGAAAAATTATATATTTCAATTTTCCCAACTTACTTTTACAAGTGTTCTCTAATTGGTTTGACAGGCTAATGTTTGAACAATTTTTAAATGGACATATTATTAATTCTGATTAAAGTGTTAAATTTGTAAGAATGAAAATCAAGATAAAATGAATAAAAACAACTTTACAGCAGATAATTCTTTTTTTGAGGAGAGTCTCAAGGGTACACGATTAATGATTTATTTTAGGTGGCTTTTTATTGGACTTATCTCTATGCTAATTGCAATGCAGGCATTTGCCGGACATTTCTATGAGTCTATGCATTCAATTATTTTAATTTCTATATACGCTGTTGCAAATATTGTGTTTTTAATTACTTTAAAATCAAAATATGACCCAATCTGGTTAAGATATGTTTCAGCAATTGTTGATGTTGGAATAATAATTTTCCACTTGCACTTTCTTACAATTAATTTTGATGCTTATGCAGTAACATCTGCCGCTAGTATTTTGCTAATTCCTGTTATGATATTACTATACACTTTTAAATTAGATAAAAAGCTGTTGTACTTTATTGTGGTTCTCACAGTACTAGCCTATACTTCAACATATCTAAACGCTTACTTTAGGGATGTAGAGTTTTACAAGCAATCAAATTCATTATCTCTAATGTCACATTTTTTTAAGACTACTTATATTGCATTTATTGGTTTGCTGTGCATTTATTTGCAGTATTCTTATAAACAGATAATTGATAAAAGAATTGACGAAACAAAAAAACAAACAGAATTAAACAATTTGATTGAGCTGGAAAAGCAAAAGTTTGACTTGGCAAATAATTTAGTTGCTAAAGAAAGGTCTTTAAACAAAGCTTTAGAAAAAGAAGTTGAGGAAAATAGAAGATTAACTGAAGATTTGAGTCGAAACCGAGAGAAGCTAGAAAGTATAATAACAAATCTTCCAGGAGCAGTGTATCGTTGTCTTCCAGATGAAGAATGGACAATGCTATTTATAAGTGATCAAATTGAAAAAATTAGTGGGTATAATTCCGCAGAAATTCTGGAAAAGAAATATTCTTATAATGAACTTATACATGAAGAAGACCGTGAATATTGCCGACAAATTATAATGTCTAAGCTAAAGGAAAAGGAGCCTTTTAGATTAGATTATCGTTTGGTCTCTAATACTGGAGAGATTGTATGGGTTCATGAAAGTGGTAGTGGAACGTATAATCATGATGGAAATCTTGAGCATATTGAGGGGATTATTAATGATATTACCGAATCAAAATATATTCAAACTGCTTTGGTAAGCAGCGAAAAGAAATATAGGGAGCTTATGGATTTTCTTCCTCAAACTATTTATGAGCTAGATCTTAATGGAAATATAAGCTTTTGTAATAAAGTTGGCAGAGAATTATTTGGAATTACAGAGGATTTAGAAGAAACACAAGTTTATGCTTTTAAGTTCTTTATCCCTGAAGATAAAGAAAGGGTTATTCAAAATTCAAAGAAAAGATTTTCGGGCGAAATAGTTCAAGAGTATTATGAATACACAGCTATAAATGGAAATGGTGTAGAATTTCCAGTCCTGATTTATTCTTCTCCATTGAAAAAAAATGATCAAATTATTGGCTCGCGCGGAATAATTCTTGATGTAAGTAAATTAAAAGAGACTGAAAAGTCATTAAGTACTGCAAAACGAGAGCTCGAAAAATTAAATTTTAGCCTCGAAAAAGAGGTTGATGAAAGAACCCAGCAGCTAACCGAAGCAAATACCAGACTCATTGAATTGCAAAAAGAGAATCTTCAATCTCAGTTCGAAGTTCTAAAGCAACAGGTTAATCCTCATTTCTTGTTTAATAGTTTAAATGTACTTACATCACTAATTAAAGTAGATCCAGATTTGGCAGAAAGCTTTACTGAAAATCTGTCAAAAGTTTATCGTTATGTGTTGGAAAATAAGGATAAAGATTTAGTGAGCTTAAGTACTGAACTAGATTTTATAAAAGCTTATATTTTCCTTATTAATATCCGTTTTATGGACAAAGTCTTTGTGGATATTAACATAAGTGCAAAATATCATGATTTGTTGGTTTTACCAATGGCTTTACAGCTGATTATTGAAAATTCAATTAAGCATAATTCGTTTTCAAAACAAAAGCCATTAAATATTTTCATATATGTCGAAAATGAGAATACTCTGGTAACAGAAAATAACCTTCAAATCCGTGAAACATATATTCAGTCAACAGGAGTTGGTTTGTCAAATATAAAAAACAGATATACTCTGATTACTGGGAAAGAGCCTCAGTTTGAGAAAACACAAGAAAAGTTTATTGTTAAAATACCTTTGATTTAAAAATATAAGATTATGAGAGTAGTAATTATAGAAGATGAGCAGTTTGCTTCAATGCGATTAAAGAAAATGATTCATGAATACGATCCAAATATCGAAATTCTGGCCGAACTTGAGTCTGTGGAGAATTCTGTAAATTGGTTTCAAAATAATGCAGAACCAGATTTGATTTTTCTGGATATCCACCTAGAAGATGACTTGAGTTTTGCGATATTTGAACGAGTTAAGATTTCTTGTCCAATTATTTTCACTACAGCCTTTGATGAATACGCAATAAAAGCTTTTAAGCTTAAAAGTATTGACTATCTTCTTAAGCCAATTGTGCAGGATGAGCTTGTCAGGGCACTAGAAAAATATAAAGAATTTAAGGGCGATGCAAAAGACGAAACCATTGACTTACAAAACTTATATAATATTATTGTAAACAAGCAGCAGTCTTTTCGTGAGCGCCTTTCAATTAGTTTTGGGGCAAAGATTAAAACATTAAAAATCGAAGAAATTGCTTATTTTTCTAGCGAAGAAGGAATGACATACGCATATTTGTTTGATAAAGCGTGCTATCCTGTCGATATTAGTTTGGATAAACTTGGTGAGGAGCTTAATCCAGATGCATTTTTTCGGATTAATCGTAAACTATTAATAAGTATAAATGCAATTAAAGACGTTCATGTATATCCTAAAAGTAGATTAAAATTGGACTTAAATCCAAAATTTATTCAGGAGACATTTGTTAGCCTTGATAAGGTAACAGCATTTAAGATTTGGTTAAATGGATAATATCATTGTTGTGCTTAATATAAACGAACGAGAAGCAATAGATTTAATATTGAGCAGTATGTCATTTGGGAAATGAATTAGTTAAGTATTCATAAGTTATGCCTACACATATTGCTAAATGTTATAAACAAGCTTCTAAAAAAGCAAAACGCATTTAAAAATTAGAGTAAAATATACTATAATGCTTAGCAGCCAGTTATGGCACATTGGCAGAGAGTTAATAAATAAAAAAGAATTATCATACTTATGGAAATACTAATTCAAAGAACACAGCCAAAGGATTTTCTGATAACAGAAAATATTACTCGCGAAACATTTTGGAATTTGTTTAAACCCGGTTGCGACGAACATTTAGTTTTGCATAACCTGAGGAAAAGTAATTGTTATATGTCCAACCTTGACCTAGTTGCGCTATCGGAAAATAAAATAATAGGACATATTATAATTACCAAAGCTAATGTTGTAGACATACACAATAATGAATCCCAAGTGTTATGTGTAGGGCCAATCTCGGTGATTCCAGAGTTTCAAAAGAAAGGTATAGGAACAAAACTTTTAAATGAAACAATTGCTATTGCTAAAGAATTAGGCTATTCGGCAATGATACTATTTGTACACCCAGATTATTATCACCGTTTTGGATTTGTTAATGCACAGAATTACAGAATTACAACGAAAGAAGGAGTGAATTTTGAACCTTTTATGGTTTTGGAATTATATCCAAATGTTTTGGTAGCTGTGAGTGGAAAGTTTTATGAGGATAAGGCATTTGAAACCAATGAAGAAGAACTCAATGAGTTTGAAAAACTTTTTCCAAAAAAAGAAAAAGGCAAACCTAAAATTGACATTAATCATTAAAAACAAAATGACACTAGAAGAATTAGGATATAATAAAAAAATTGAAGCATTTAGTATAGAACAAAAATTGAATGACTTTGAAATTGGAAGAATAATTGCAGAACATAAGGAACGATATATTGTAAAAACAACACAAGGAGAATATGAAGCTGAAATTACAGGCAATATGCGATTTTCAGCCGTAAGTCGTGAAGATTTTCCAGCAGTAGGCGATTGGGTTGCACTGACAACGTATGATTCAGATTCTGTGATAATACATAAAATATTACCAAGATTCTCAACTGTTAAACGACAAGCAGTTGGACAATTCGGAGAGATTCAAATAATAGCAACAAATATTGACTATGCTTTTTTAATTCAAGCTGCTGATAGAGATTTTAATATAAACAGACTAGAACGATACCTGACAATTTGTTATTCCTCAAAAGTTAGTCCTATAATATTGCTCAATAAAACTGACCTTATTGATGAGCAAAAAATAAATGAGATACTGGAAAGTATTAAAATGCGGATTAAAGATGTTCCAATTATTGCTATAAGTAACGAGACTCAAATCGGATACGAAACGATTAAAAAGCTAATTGAAAAAGGAAAGACTTACTGTATGCTTGGCTCTTCAGGTGTTGGAAAATCAACCTTATTTAATAATCTTTCTGGCAGAAACATTATGAAAACGGATTTGATTAGTCAAAGCACTAGGAAGGGACGACATGTTACGAGCCATAGAGAATTAATTATTCTTGAAAATGGTGGAATACTGGTAGATAATCCTGGGATGAGAGAAGTAGGAATTGCAGACTCAACAACTGGATTAGAAACTACCTTTGATAAAATCATTAGTCTTTCTCAAAAGTGTAAATTCAAAGATTGCACTCATACCAATGAGACTGATTGTTCAGTTCTCGAAGCTGTTGATAAAGGACAGATTGATAAAAATTCTTATGAAAACTACATGAAAATAGAAAAAGAGAAAGCCCATTTTGAATCATCTGTTTTTGATAAACGAAAAAAGGATAAGAATTTTGGAAAAATGGTAAAAAACTATAAAAAAGACATAAGTAAAAATAAGTACTAAGCACAAC
>JBBQCZ010000184.1:0-6672 GCA_038319215.1 Bacteroidales bacterium
GTCCTGGAACTACCCGACCGCTTACAAAGTGGGAAAAAATGTTTCCGCAGGTAAAATACGACGACAAAATTTATAAAACCGGAAGCAGTTGGTTTAATATTGGATATGGTTTAGGATGGCATACAAATAAAAATGTTAGCAATTACAATTTTGCCGCGGCTTACCATTGGCGATACAGAGCAATGTATTTTAATGCAGGTTGGCATTTTTCGGGACCAGACGCAAAGCTATTTCTGGCTCGTCCCATGGAACAATTAAACGACATATATGCAGGTGGAGGTTTAAGATTTGAAGATCGTTGGTATAATATTGCATTTTTTATTGGGCCTTCATTAGCAACAACATGGATTCCCGAAAATGAAAATTTAACAATAATACATAACCAACTTGGAGCACATACCGAACTTCAATTTACATTTAAATATTTTTACGACCTTGGAATTGGCACTACATTATATGGTAGTTTTAACAAACGATATCAAGTTATTGGAATACAACTTCATTTATATTTTTCAAATGCTTTTGTAATGGATTATTAATTAAAACTTAAAACATAATAATTATGGATTACATCAAGACTTACATCGAACAAAACAAAGACAGATTTTTAGAAGAGCTTTTCGGACTTATCCGTATTCCTTCAATTAGTTCAATTCAGGAACACAAACCTGATATGATTAAATGTGCCGAATACTGGAGAGATATGATTTTAAAAGCAGGAGCCGACAAAGCAGAGGTTATGCCTACTGATGGCAATCCTGTAGTTTACGGCGAAAAAATAATTGACCCAGCATTACCTACAGTAATAGTTTATGCTCATTACGACGTAATGCCTGTTGATCCTATCGAAAAATGGAATACAAAACCTTTTGAGCCAGTTATCAAAGATGGTAAAATTTGGGCACGTGGAGCCGATGACGATAAAGGTCAAGGTTTTATGCATGCAAAAGCTTTTGAATTGATGGT
This sequence comes from Bacteroidales bacterium, assembly GCA_038319215.1. GTDB lineage: Bacteria > Bacteroidota > Bacteroidia > Bacteroidales > ML635J-15 > Bact-19. Next base: position 967 of record JBBQCZ010000184.1, read on the forward strand.
TAAAACCGATACTTTACCTTGCAATGTTAAATTCATGATTGAAGGTGAAGAAGAAATTGGTTCTCCAAGTTTAAGTAAATGGTGTAGTGAACATAAAGAATTGCTTAAAGGCGATATTATTCTTGTGTCTGATACAGGCATGATTGCCCCTAATATGCCAAGTATTACAACTGGATTACGTGGTTTATCGTATTGGGAAGTTGAAGTAACTGGCCCAGATCATGATTTACATAGTGGATTATTTGGCGGTGCAGTTGCAAATCCGATTAATGTTTTGTGTAAAATGATTGCCGACATGCAAGATGCTGATGGCAAAATTACAATGCCGGGTTTTTATGACGATGTTATTGAAGTTAGCGACGAGGAAAGAGCTATGCTAAATAAAAAGCCTCATAGCGACAACGAATACATGAAAGCAATTGATGTAGCTGCTTTGAAAGGAGAATCTTGGTACACTACAACTGAAAGAACTGGTATAAGACCAAGTTTTGATATTTGTGGAATTTGGGGCGGATATACAGGCGAAGGAGCAAAAACCGTATTACCTTCAAAAGCTTATGCAAAAGTTTCTACTCGTTTGGTTCCAAATCAAGACAATCACAAGATTTCTGAAATGTTTAAGAATTACTTTGAATCAATTGCTCCTGATTATGTAAAAGTTGTTGTTACTCCTTTACATGGTGGTCAGGGTTATGTTTGCCCTATCGACTTACCAGCGTATAAAGCTGCTGAAAAAGCATACGAACATGTTTATGGTGTTACTCCTGTTCCTGTTCGAAGCGGTGGAAGTATTCCTATTATTTCAGCATTCGAGCAAATTCTCGGTATTAAGTCGGTACTTATGGGATTTGGACTTGAGTCTGATGCTATTCACTCACCAAACGAAAACTATCCAGTTGAAAATTTCCTTAATGGAATTCAAACAATACCAATGTTTTATAAATTCTTTGCCGAAATGGGCAAATAAAAAAAATAATAAAAACGAGAAAAAGCGGGAATTCCCGCTTTTTCTATTAGCTATTAATTTTGATTATAATTCCTTAAAGTAATTGTCTTTATTCTCTCCAAAAGACTGAATGCCTTTAGATTGAATCGAATAAGTACATTGTTCGCCTAATATTTTAGAGAAAACGATATCTATTTCTTTACCGTCGTCTTCAACCATGATTATTTTGGCTAAATTTTTATCATACCCATCTGCATTCAGATTTTCATAACAAATTGGACAAATAAAATTCACATGATCTCCAGCTGCGAAATCAACTTTCGAGTTTTTCCTCACGCTATAATTACCTAATTCGGCACTTAACAATACTATTGCTGATTCTTCCTTATTATTTTTTGTAAGGAATATAATTTCATTGTCAATACTTAAATGACCACGACATTTTGGGCAGATATAATCTTTCATATAATATAATTTTTAGTTTTCAACGCAATAATTAATGTCTAAAAAGACAATTGTGAAACCTGATTAAAAAACTATTTATTGAGTTTCAATATTCAGACTTTCATTCAAACAAAGTTAATCAATTTTTTAAATCACAATTATTTTTAAGCCTAAAAAATTACTCTCAAATAGTATTTTTGTACTTTTGTAAAAAAAACAAATGTTTAAACCCGAATTATTACTGCCTGCTGGAAGTACAGAAACCTTTTTTGCTGCCCTTGATGGTGGCGCAGATGCTGTTTATCTCGGCTTTAAAAAATTTAATGCACGAAACAGAGCAAAAAACTTTTCGTTAAATGAAATTGTAAATATTGTACATGAAGCTCATTTACGCAAAAGAAAAGTTTTTATTACTCTTAATACATTAATTAAAAACGCAGAACTTGGCGAGTTAATTGAAACTTTACATATTCTTTCTCAGATAAATCCTGATGCGGTAATCGTTCAAGATTTTGCGTCAATTCAGCTTATCAGAAAATTTTACAAAAACCTAAAAATACACACTAGCACGCAAATGTCGTCACATAACCAATTGGCGGCGGCTTACTTTAAAAAATTTGGTGCCGAAAGAATTATTTTATCAAGAGAGCTTAACGAATCTGAGCTGAAACTAACCGCAAAAGAATCTCAACTACCCGTGGAAGCATTTGTTCATGGAGCTCTGTGTTATTCATTTTCTGGACAATGCTTATTTAGCTCGTACCTTGGTGGAAATAGCGCAAATAGAGGAATGTGTGCTCAGGTTTGTCGCCGTTCATTTAAATCAGATCTAGAGAAATCGTCTTTTTTTAGTCTTAAAGATTTTCAACTTATTGATTACATTCCACTATTTTCCGAATTTAAGCTTGCTTCACTAAAAATTGAAGGCCGAATGAAAAATGCAGAATATGTGTACAACACGGCTAGAGCATACAGAATGGCAATTGACGATCATTCAAAAATTAATGAAGCCAAAGAAATTTTAACAAGAGATTTTGCACGCGAAAAGACTGCTTGGTTTATGGGTGATAAACTCCAAACTTCAATTGCTCAAAACTCGGGAACTGGCATTTTTGCCGGAAAAGTATCATCGATTACAAAATCTGGCTTTTATATGTCGTCTGAAATTGAGCTTAAACAGCATTTTCAACTTAGGATAAGAAATTTTAAAGATACTGAAGCAGGTTTTGTAAAAATCAATTCTATTAGCGGAAACAACGATAATTATTTGGTTAATTGTGAAATCACAGGAATTTCGGCAGGAGACGAAGTTTATCTGGCGGGAACAGACTCTTACAAAGTAAAATCTAGTTTTCCCGACTATCAAAAGGTAAATTTTAGAACCATTTCTCCAAAACAAGCAGATACTTTAAAATCAACATTTCCCATAGTAATAGCAAAAAATAATAAAACCTTATTCTATTTAAGAATTGCGGGATTAAAAAGTCTAGAAAACATAAATCATTTTGATTTTACAGCTATTTTTCTAAAATTGAAATTTTCTGAAATAGAAAAACTCAAAAGTTTAAAAATATTACCCGAATTAAAATCAAAACTAAGAATTGAATTGCCAAAATATATATCAGCAAAAAGAGTAAAACCACTACAAACAATAATTTCTAATTTGTTTAATTTCGGATTTCGCAACTTTGTAATTAGTCATATTTCACAAATAGAAATTTTGCCTCTAGGTGCAAAGATTACAACAAATGAAAATATTTTTCTTTTAAACGACTTGTCAGTTTCATTTATTCAGCAGCAAGGCATTAAAGAATATTGCTATCCTTTAGAAAATGATTATCCAAACATGTTGCGAGGACGAGATCGTAATGGAATAATTCCAGTTTATTTCTATCCCGAATTATTTTATTCACGCATGCCTGTAAAATCTGCTAAAACCTTAAGTGATGACAATGGGAAAAAGTACAAAAAGTCTGTCTTTAATGGATTTACCGTTATTACCGACACAATTCCGGTATCTGTAACTCAAAATGCAAGCAAATTTATTTCAAAAGGATTTTATAAATTTCTAATTGACATTTCCCACGAGTCAGATATTTCAAGGCTAAGCGGAATAATTAAATCATTAAAATTATCGGAGAAGATTCCTGGAACAAGTGATTTTAACATGAAGAAAGAATTGCACTAGAACTCAAATTCTATTCGTTTTTCTTTAGAAATCCTGTAATTATTTTACTTAATCGTTCAGGTTGAGTCATTTTGTAAATTCTGCCATTTCTAGCCACAGATATACCACCGCTTTGTTCCGAAACTATAATTACAATTGTATCAGTAACCTCAGTCATTCCTAATCCCGACCTGTGTCTAAGTCCATATTCTGCCGGCAAGTCGGGATTTGCGGAAATTGGCAAAACACACTTTGCTGCATAAATTCTATTATCTTCGATAAGCACAGCACCATCGTGCAAAGGGGCATCTTTATAAAATATAGATTTCAAAAGTTGAATTCCGATATCGGCATTTAAAATCTCGCCATGGCTTGCAAATGTTTTTAAAGATGCATCTCTAGCAATTACTATCAATGCCCCAGTTTTTGTATGCGACATTTCCATTACGGCATTTGTTATTCTATCAATATTTATTGAGCTGTATCCAGATTGCAGCCTAGAACTTCGTAAAATATTAAACTTTCCACCTTTAACATACTTGTTGCCTAACAAAAGCAAAAACTGTCGAATTTCTTGTTGAAAAACTACAATCAATGCAATCATACCAACACCAATTACTTGTCCCATAATAGATCCTAGTAATTCCATTTTCATTGCTTTCACAAGCAACCATGTAAGATAAATAAGAAAAATTCCGACAAAAATACGCATTGCAGCAGTCCCTTTAATCAGAGAGTACAACTGATACAGCAAAAAAGCTACTAGAAAAATATCTAGAAAGTCCAATAATCTGATATGTATAAACGACGTAATCATTAATTCTTTGATTATTTAAATGCAAAAGTAATTAAAATTAAATAAATAAGATAAAATTACATTCGACAAGGTGAACAAATTAAAAAAGGGAAGGGGGAAGACGGCCCTTCGACACACATGCAGGGGCTTTGGCTGCTCAGGAACCGCGGAGGACCGAAGACCGAAGACCGAAGACCGAAGACGGAAGACGGAAGACTGAAGACGGAAGACGGAAGACCGAAGTTCGGAGACCGAAGACCGAAGACCGAAGACCGAAGACCGAAGACCGAAGACCGAAGACCGAAGACCAAAGACCGAAGACCGAAGTTTATTAAACATTCCATCGTCCGTGGTAGCGGTCATGGAATCGTTGAATAAAAAAAACAGAATCAGCCTCAGCCTTTCCCTTAGCCTCAGCCTCAGCCTATTTCTTATCCCAATTCAACAGCCGAAAACAATTTCAAAACTTCTTTGGCTTCCTTTACATCGTGAACTCGTAGTATATTGGCTCCTTTTGTGAGGGCGTACATATTTAGAGCAGTGGTACCATTAAGTGCATCATCAGAAGTAATTTCCAGCTCTTTCCAAATCATTGATTTTCTCGAAAGTCCAGCTAAAACAGGCAAATTGAAAATTGAAAATTCATCTAAATTTTGTAAAAGCTTAAAATTTTGTTCTTGATTTTTAGAGAAGCCAAAACCTGGATCGATAATAATATCATTCACACCAAGCCTATTTAGTAGTGCTATTTTTTCGGAAAAGTAATAAATAATATCGCCAGTAAGCGACTTATAATCAGTAAATTGTTGCATAGTTTCTGGGGTACCACGCATGTGCATAATTATATAAGGCACATTAAGGGCAGCAATAGTATCAAACATTTTTTCATCCAGATTTCCGGCGCTAATATCATTAATAATATCAATTCCGTAATCTTGCACAGCACGTTTTGCGACTTCGGAATTTATTGTGTCGAGCGAAAAACACTGATTCGAAAATTTTGCAGAAACAATTTTAAGTACAGGTTCTAATCTGCCCCACTCCTCTTTTGTATCAAGTATTTGAGCGCCAGGCCTCGACGACATTGCGCCAATGTCAATAATATCTGCCCCTTCATCACTCATTTGCAAAATTTTATTTTCGGCTTCGACTTTTTCAGTCATTCTGCTGCCTGCAAAGAAAGAATCGGGAGTTAAATTTAGTATCCCCATTAACAGAGGATTGTCGAACTTGAGTAATTCACCTTTTATCTTTATATTCACCAGTATTAGTATTTAATTGAACGAATTGCAAATTTATAAATTTATTAACTACATTCGTTAATAAAAAAACCTGTTTTATACCTTATAATTT
>JBBQCZ010000185.1:0-6639 GCA_038319215.1 Bacteroidales bacterium
TTGCAATACCATATTATCGCCCAATACTGATGCAACTTTAATCTGGGCATGAAGCAATAATGGTAAGTAGATAAATAGTGAGAGAATTAGTTTTTTTGTTTTCATGAGTAAATAATTGTTTTTAAGGGCTATAATAAATTCGGTCAAGCCGGGACAAACTTCGTATGTAATATTTTCATCGACTCAGGTGAATCTAAGTATTTCACACAAGCTTCATGCGTTAAATTAATCTGTAATTTTTGGAACAAAATAGACCTTAAATAAGTATAAGTACGTCATGCTAATTAGTTTATATTATTATCATTTTGCGTTAACTCTATGAAATTCAATAATATAATCAATTATTAAAGTATAAACTAATTTCGAGCATGTACTTAGGTAAGAATATAATGTCTTATTATTTCAGCAATATAGAATTCAATTAGTTACATAGAACCATATCGTTTCTTTTCGAATATACTTCAGATAGCATCTAACTATTCTATCATTTTTCACCATGCCACCACCAATTCTCCGGTTAAATTTTCAACAATAAAATATTTACCATATTTTACATCTCCGGTTCTAAATGGAATATCACCACTTAACCAAGGATATTCAAATTTTTTATAGACATTAATATAAGCATGAAATTGTTGTGATGTAACATTATCCTCCGGATAAATACGTACTGTTGCATTCTTTAAACCATTTATTTGCAAGCGTTTGCTAATATTTAGCTCGCCTGAGTATAATTCTTTATATGAAACAATTCCGCTGGTTTGCTCAACAAAAACCCGGCATTCCCGATTCCACGCTGTTGGCATTATGTAGGTTGAACTTCCATTTTCGAGCTTTGTTTCTAAGCCAAACAACAAGGGTGCACCTTGTGGCATCTTAAATCTAAGTTTGACGGTGTTACTTGGATTATATCCTGAAAATACAAAAGCATTATTTGACCTTGAAATTGTTAGCACAGGACTTTTTATAGATGGATCTTGTTTATCAATCGAAAAATCAAATCCAAACTCGTGCAGGGCATATCGAGATAAAAGTGGACTGGTAAACCATTTTGACGGATCATCAGGAGTTAAAAGACGTCCTCCAGAAAAACTGCACGAATTTGTTCCTCGTAGATAAACAACCTTTCCACCCAACCATTCGGGCTTACTTCGTACCCATGCAATATCACGTTTTGTACCAGATTGTTCAACTTGAGCCAAAATTTTCGTATTACTATCTTTTCTGCTTTTCAAGATTGAACGTATTCCACCTCCTGAAAGTAGTGCACGGTGGTTTAATTCTTTAGGGAAAGCACTTTCAAGGACATCAGGTATATAATCTGAACTTATTTTCAGTTCACCTTCCAAAGGAGATTCATTTTTCAGGTTCATGAAATCGGTAAACTCTTCGCTGGAATGATCAACCGGACCGTAAACAATAAGCCTTCCACCATTTTCAACAAATTGAATCAGTACTTTTTCTAATTTTGAACCAGCATCCGGTGCTATTGTTACCAAAATTGATTGGTTGAACAATTCAGGATTTTTGTCGATGACAGTTTGAAACGAAGTTGTTGAAATCACTGTATTCAAGGGCAAACCGTTATTAATAGACTGTCGGATGAACCAATCTCCATAATATATCTCGGGCAATCGGTCTTTATATTTATGTGCCCAATCGTGGTATTCGTCAAACGGATAAACCCAAACCAATAGACCTGGTGCTGTTGGCGCATCCATCCTTGCTTTCAGTATATGCGGAATCACTTCATTTGGCACTTGCACCGGCATATTGCCAAACGAATTGTCAATAGTCAGAAAGTTTAATTGTGTTGGGATGCCTATTTCTCCTTTGGCATCAATTCTGCAAACTGACAATGGCATATATATGTCATGTGGTTCACGACCATATCGGTCGAGCCACGGGCTGTTGAGCCACCACGGATCGTTCACATAAAATCGGAATGGAAAACGGTTGTCAGGCAACACCGACATACGAGACATATATCCTGCCAATTCCAAACCAAAGTCGCCATCCAGAGCTGCCCAAGGCGAGTTTGGCGGTGGAAGTATATTGAAATTCCCCTTGTATATATTTCTTAAGTCAACAGCGTCACGGGCCAAATCTATTCCTGCTGAAAGATTCGTTCCACGTGTTTGCACCTGAAAATTGGGACATTCTCTCCTAAATGATTTCCAGAATTCAATCATCTTTGCAGTCGCAACATCCATTTTTTCTTGTTCAAAATCTTTCCCGTTAAATATTGAGCCTATCGCATTCCAACCTTCAACTCCAAACCCAAATCCATTGCTAAACCATATAAAGTCAAATCCAAGATCTGTCAAGAAATGCTGGCTTTGTTTTCCAAAAAAAGTACCAAAGGATGTATTAGCCGAAATTCCATTAGGAAAACCAGCGTACGATTCTTTGTCTGCATTTAAAACGGAGTAACAACTAACCATTGATTTGTTACCCATTGCATTTCCGCCTAGAATCTCAGGGTGTTTCTTATATTTAAAATCTGATTTTGCAAATTCAGGCCCTGGATCAAAAGTTGTACCTATCAGTATGGACTTTCCTGTAATTGAATGTCCAATTTCTTTCAATGTTTCAACAATAAATTTCAAATCTCCGTACGAATAGGTTGGAGGATTTTCCATATATAAGTATGCACGTTCGTGCAGAGTAAGTTCTTCTGGACCAGACCCAATCTCATGTCCGGAATTTGGGTTACCAATATATTTTCCCCATTCAAGTGATTGGTTCAAATTACCTTTGTAGTCGAGTATTTCTGAACCATCACTTGTCCAAATCATTATCGAAACAGTGTCTGTCTGACTTATAATTGCAGCCCATTGTGTAAATACCTCTTTAGCAACTTGACGGATATAAGTTTTGTCATTTACTTTAAAAGGTTTAAGTGACATCTCCAAGGAGATATTTTGAAATCTATTTTTTTGAAGATTTAATATCCGAAACCCAATATTATCTTGAGCTATAATTACACAAAAAAATGAACTTAACCCAACCAATACTGCAAATATGTATTTTTTCATTTCAGCTTATTTTTGATAAAATCTTTTAATTATTAGTACAATATTTAAATAAAATAATAAAGTTATGCAAAATATATTACTATTTTTCATAGCAATGAAAATAGTAATATATTTATTGAAATTTCTAGAATACTAAAACTAGTTTAGGGTTGTGTAAATCGCAACTCCACGAGAAGGGAGCTCATCACTAAAACTCTTTTTTTTGATGTCAATTTTCTTGTCAAACCCTATAATAGAAGCGTCTTTTGTAATTTCAACCTTAGCCGGATTATACAAGTGTCGCTTCAGTTTTGCTTTAATTTTATGATTAAATTCAACCTTAATTTTTTTTGCAGAATGAGAAGCATTGACAACCATTACAGATAATTCAGTCCCATTTGGTCTAGTGGCAATTATATAAGTACTATCAACACAACTTGTTTTATAAACTACGGTATTATTTTGCCCTGCCAAATACTTACTCATCATACTAAAAGCATACCATGAAGGATGTGGTAATTCAGGGTTAATTATACTATCATGAGGCCATTTTGCTAGTCCCCAACGATGTACACCATTATAGAAACTATCTTTGTTCGTTTTTTCATCCAAAGGTGCTACATACTGTTGATCAAACAACAGCCAGATTAAAGACGTTTGAGCCCCCTCATTAGTAAAAGCAGCTACACTTTGAGCTAAATAGTTTCCATAGTCAGCATTATAACGCATGGTTTCATCTGGTTGGCTTGCTCCATACTCATCTATCCAAAATGGTTTTTTTGTTTGTTTTATTTTATTACGCCCAACCGCTACAATTTCTTTCCAACCATTATACTCCTTAGGAGGATTGCGGTTCCATTTTCCTCCGTTATAAGTATGCCAACTGTAAATATCAATTACCTTATCTAAATTGTTAACGCTCCAACCTAACCATGCAGCAGTATCAGTGGCTCCACTATTAGGTCCAACCAATTTCAACGAAGATCTCAACCCTGAATCGACTAACTTTTCATGTATTGTTGTACATACTTTTTTATAATATTCTGGCTCAGTATATCCTTTAGGAATTATTCCAGTTGGATAATTCAATGGTTCAGTAAACAACATCAAATACTTAATATTGGTATAACCTTTTATTTTAATTAATTGATTCAAAGATTCATTTACCCATTGAGCAAATCGTTCTGGATCTTTATCCGGCTGCGGTCCAATTGCATCATTTTGTTTTCCTAGAACCCACGGATAAGTATCTTTGGTAAACCACCATCCTGCTTGTATGGCAACGTCGACTTTTAACTCTTTCATTTTATCCAACCATAAATAAAAAGCTTTCATCTTCTCAGTTTCCCAATTAAAATCATTATACATATTGTCGCCGCATGCCCAATCTGTTCTATACCAAGTTCGTGCAATTTTTAAATCCATATCTTTAACTCTGGAGAATTCTCGTTTCCTGTCTTTTTCATTCATTCCTTTATTAATTTGTTCGGGCATAAATGCAAAACCATGGTACACTCCGTTAACTCCCAAAAAATCTTTCATCAGTACTGAGTCGTTATACACTTTCAATAGAACAAGTTTATTAGCATTTAGCGACTGTCCTAAGCAAATCGTTTGAACAATTACTAAATTGAAAACAATAATAATTATTGCCTTCAATTTAATTACATTACATTTTTTTCTGTATTCCATCTTTTATTTTAATTTATAATTCTACACCTGCTGATCCTACGCAAACTACTTTAAATTCATTTCCAGTGCTAAGAGGATTTTTGTCAGTTAATAACTCAATACGTACAATATGGTTTCCGGAACTTAAATTAGTAGCAATTTTGAGCATATACCTGTACGAGAATGTTGTTTGGCTAAACCATGAATCCACAACAACCGGATTAACTCCATCAACAGTAACACTGACTTTCCCCGCATTTCCATTTGTTCTCCAGCATGAAAAATAAATAACTTTGCCTTTAAGTTGAAATGATAAGACACTTCCAAGAGTCGAACTTCTGTAACCTGCACTCTTTATAACACTTCCATCATAAGTCCAACCAGTATTTGTAAATGGTACGAGACCTGCACCATCGTAAAGCGATGTAAATTCATACCAATTAGAGAAAACAGGAGTAGGAAGTGTTGCGTCTATTACTGGCACATTTTGCGTGTTAAATTTCTGATAAGCTTTGTCCAATGCCAGACAAATCATGTCTGCAGTAAGTGCATGTCCCACATCGTTAGGATGGATATAGTCAGCACCAATTGTCGACCAGAGAAGTCTTCCTGCATTTACTTCGGGCATAACAGCATCATGATAATTGACTATTGGTAATCCATATTGAATTCCTACAGGAATTTTAAAATCCTGGGTATTTACTCCAACATTTGTTGTCATAAATAACAGCATTACTGCGGGTTTTTGTGAAGCTTTGAGAATTTGCCTTACCACTCCTTCAAAAGACAACTTATACTCGGGCTCAGTTAATGCATCATTAACGGCATAATCTACCACTACAAAGTCGGGATTTTTTGAAAGCAAATCACGGTTTGCACGCATTGCACCATAATCAGAAGCAGTAGCTCCAATCCCTGCATTCACCAATGTTAGATTTGCTTTTGGAAAAGTATTCTTCCACCAAGTATAAACTAAGTTAATATAGCGTTTGTCGGCTGTTGTAGCAGCTGTACCTTCAGTAATTGAACCTCCAAGTGCTCCTATGACCACACTTCCGCCTTTTTGAGCCTTATCAAAGACGGTAAATATTCTGTCCAAATTGCCCTCAGTCAAGTAGTTGTTGGGAAGTAACCCTACAGCATTAGGATAACTTTTGTTAGCGCCGGTTGCATTTCCAACAGTTACAGCTCTCCATTCAGTTCCATTATTATAATTCGGCTGTTGAGTTGTAGTGTTGAGAACCATTAAACCAGGAACGGGAGTTAATGCATCAATTTGGGATTGTGTTAAACTCAATAGTCTTTCTATCTTTTTTGTATGGAATGCATACGGAACGCTTAATAATTGGCTAGTTGCAGTCAATATATAGCTTGTTCCACCAACAGGATCTATTTCTGTTTTAATAAAACAATTATTAGCTGCCCAATTGATTTTGCTAAATCCATCACTTCCACCTATTTCAACTGAAATTAAACCATTTGCATTAGTAGTGGGAGTTTGTGTTTCAGAATATACAGCTGCGCCATTAACCGAACCAATAAGAATGCTAATTTTTATACCAACTTTTGTATTGGCTATTATTGCATTATTGTTATTGCGTACTACTGTCTGATAGCTAATTTTCTGTGGTATTTGAGCACATAAGTGCTGTGGCAGAAACGCATTTGCAATTAATAAAATGTACCATAAATATAAAAATGATTTTTTCATAATTTATCACTATTTATTCTTTAATGATTTTAAACACTTTTACTTCTTTGTTATCTTGAATTATTTTTACAAAAAAAATAGACGAAGGTAAATTGCTAACAATTATATTCGTTAACACTGCATTAATTTTTTTTTCTCTTTAAGTCTTCCTTGTGTATCAAAAGCTGATAACTAATTGATTTGTTGTTGAGAGAAGTAAAATCATCTACTTTTAATTGAACCATATCTTTTGTTTTGATT
>JBBQCZ010000186.1:0-6629 GCA_038319215.1 Bacteroidales bacterium
TGTCTGCTGCTATGGATACAGTTACAGATAGTAAAATGGCAATTGCTATGGCAAGAGAAGGTGGGATAGGGGTAATTCATAAAAACATGTCTATTGCAGAACAAGCAAAACATGTACATCAGGTAAAACGTGCTGAAAATGCAATGATTTTAAATCCTGTAACTATTAATATTCAGGGTAGTGTCGGTGATGCGAAGAAAATAATGGCCGATTACAATATTGGTGGCATACCTGTCGTTGATAATGACAATAAATTAAAAGGTATAGTAACAAGCAGAGATATGCGCTTTCAAATAGACTTAAATCTGCCGATAAAAGAAATAATGACTTCTGAAAACCTCATAACAACAGAGCAAGGAATAGAACTTGATAAAGCAAAGGATATTTTTATGCGTTATCGTATCGAGAAATTGCCAGTTGTTGACAAAACAGGTAAACTAGTTGGTTTAATTACATATAAAGATATTACTAAAGCTGCCGATGCTCCTTTTTCATGTAAAGATATTCATGGACGATTGAGGGTTGCTGCTGCCGTGGGTATTTCTGGTGATAGTATGGCTCGTATGGAAGCTCTTGTGGAGGCCGGAGTTGATGCAATTGTAATTGATACTGCTCATGGACATACAAAAAATGTAAATCAAGTTTTAAGAATTGCAAAAGATAAATTTAAAAATATTGATATTATTGTAGGTAATATTGCAACTGCTGATGCTGCAAAAATGCTTGTTGATAATGGCGCAGATGCTGTAAAAGTTGGTATTGGTCCAGGTTCTATTTGCACAACACGCGTTGTTGCAGGTGTTGGTGTTCCTCAGCTAACAGCAATTATGAATATTTCTGAAGGATTGAAAGGAAGTGGAATTCCAATTATTGCAGATGGCGGAATTAGGTATTCTGGTGATATCGTAAAAGCTATTGCTGCCGGAGCGCACAGTATTATGGCTGGTGGATTGTTTGCTGGTACTGAAGAGGCTCCAGGCGAAACAATAATTTTTAATGGAAGAAAATTTAAATCATATCGAGGTATGGGATCAGTGGAAGCTATGCAATTAGGTTCTAAAGATAGATACTTTCAAGATATGGAAGACGATATTAAAAAACTCGTTCCAGAAGGAATCTCTGGTAGAGTGCCATACAAAGGAACACTTAATGAGGTTATTTACCAACTTGTTGGTGGACTAAAAGCAGGTATGGGTTATTGTGGTGCTGCTAATATCGAAATTATGCACGAAACTGCTAAGTTTGTAAGAATTACTTCTAGCGGTGTAATTGAAAATCATCCACACGATGTAACAATTACTCGTGAAGCACCAAATTATTCGAGAATGGATTAATTTATTAACTTTAAATAAACAGTGATATGAAAAAACAATTTGTTCTATTTTTTGCAATATGCTTTGCATTTTCAGCTTTTGCGCAGGAGAAAATTCTGTTGGAGATTGATAATGAGAAAATTTCTGCTGATGAGTTTCTGCATATTTATAAAAAGAATAATACCAATGTTGATGCAATGACATATATCGCTATGAGCGAATATATGGATCTTTTTGTCAATTTTAAACTTAAAGTTCATGAAGCTCAGGTTCTAGGATTAGATACTGCAGCCTCTTTTATTCAAGAACTTTCAGGTTACAGATCTCAGCTAGCACAACCTTATCTAACAGATAAAAAAGTTGAGGAAGAATTAGTGCAAGAAGCTTATGAAAGAATGAAATATGATGTTGAAGTTTCTCATATTTTAATTAAAGTTGACCCAACTGCAAGCCCCGAGGATAGCCTAAAAGCATGGAATAAAGTAAATGAAGTTTATGCAAAACTGCAAAAAGGTGGCGATTTCGTAAAACTTGCAAAAGATTATTCGCAGGATGAGTCGGTTGCTCTTAATGATGGTAACCTTGGCTATCGCACAATTTTTGGACTTGTTTATGAGTTTGAAACTGTTATGTACAACACACCTGTTGGTCAATATTCAAAGCCTTTTAGAACACGTTTCGGATACCATATTTTAAAAGTAAATGACAAAAGACCAGCTAAAGGAAAGTATAAAGTTGCTCATATTATGATGGTTGTCCCAAAAGATGCAGGTTCTAATTTAGATCAAAAAGCTAAAGAATCTATTGATGCGCTATTAGTAAGATTAAAAGCAGGTGAAGATTTTGCTGCCCTTGCTGATGAATATAGCGAAGATCGTAGAACTGCTACCGATGGTGGAGTTCTTGGTTGGGTTACTGTTGGTGGTAAAATGATAAAAGAATTTGAAGATGCTGTGTTTTCACTAGAAAAAGTTGGAGACCTGTCGCCAATTCTTAAAACTAGCTACGGATACCATATTATTAAACTAGTTGAAATCGAGCCTATCAAGCCATTTGAGGATGTTAAATCTGATATTAAATCTAAAATATCAAATACTGCTCGTACTTCTAAAAGTAGAGAATCAATTATTCAATCTTTAATGACTGAGTATAACGCTAAAACTTATGATAAAAATGCTGCAGACTTTTATAAAATCGTTACTGATTCAATATTTTCTGGTACATGGAAAATTGAAGATGGTAAAGATTTGTCTAAACCTCTCTTAACTTTTAAAGATAGAGTTTATACTCAAAAAGACTTTGCAGACTATTTAATGAAATTCAATCGCAAACAAAGCATACAGAATATCAATGTTTTTGTTGATGCTAGTTATAAAAGCTTTATTCAGAAAATGGTAATAAGCTATGAAGAGGAAATCTTGGAAGATAAATATCCAGCATTCCGTTACCTTATTAAAGAATATCATGATGGTATTCTACTCTTCGAATTAACAGACAAAACTGTTTGGTCAAAAGCAATTACGGATACTGTTGGATTAGAACGTTTTTATTCAGAAAATAAAACCAATTATAAATGGGGATATAGATATGATGTGAAAGTATATCAGTGTAAAGATTCTAAAATAAGCAAGACTGTAAGCAAGAGCTTTATAAAAAATGTACCTGAGGAAAAAATCTTTGCTAAGCTAAATAAAAAAGATTCAACTGCTATCGTTTTAACTCAATCTGAATTTTGTGAGAAAGGCGTGAAACCTCTTGTTGATAATTCAATTAAAGAAAATGGAATTACCGAAACTGCAAAGCTGGTAAAAATCGTAACTAATGCCGAAAATAATACAGTTACTGTAATAAAAGTTCGCGAACCAGAGATTAAAACTTTGAATGAAGCAAGAGGTATTATAACTGCCGATTATCAAAACTATCTTGAGAAAATTTGGCTAAGTAAACTTCATACAAAATACAAAATACTTATTCACGATGATGTTTTAAAAAGTTTATCCAATTAAAAAACTAAATGAATTATAACTCTAAAATACCTGCAGTCATCACGATTATCCTGATGATTGCAGGATTTGTATTTTCTTGCGGAAATAAAAATGCAAATGTTTCGGAAAAAGGTGTACTCGCTGTTGTAGATGGCGAAAAACTATATAAAGAGGAAGTAATTAAACTATTGCCAGCTTTTAATAGTCCAGAGGATAGCGCAGCTTTTGTTAACGATTATGTTTCGGAATGGGTTTCGGATAGGCTTTTGTATGCCGAAGCAAAAAATATTTTGACAGATACTTCTTTAATTGTTAAGAAAATTAATGATTATAGGCAGCAATTATATTTGCATTATTACAAGGAAAGAGTAGTTTATGCTGATATTAAACAGGAGGTTACTAAAGAAGAAATTGATGCATACTATAATAAACATCTGACAGATTACGTTTTAGCATCATCTTACGTAAAAGCGCACTATTTGACAATGGATTCAAAAGTATCGACATATTCAGACGAATGGGAGAAAATTCGTAGCACTGGACCTGATGACAAGAAGTTGTTAAAGGATTATTGCATTGGCACTGGTCGTAAAATATATTTTATAGAAGAATGGACAGATATTCGTAATTTTTTGGATATTGTAAATTATTCTGGTGAGTTTTCTGAGGCAGAATTGGGTAATAGGAATGTCTTGGATTATATTAATGGAGAACTTCGATATCTCGTTAAAATTGACGAATATCGTACTAAAGGAGATTATTTGCCTGTAGAACTTGCAATTCCTGAAATTACCCAGATAATTATAAATAATAGAAAAGAAGAAAAATTAGCTAAGGTAAAAATGGACCTTACCACAAATGCAATAAATTCGGGATTAGTAATAATTAATAAATAGTAATGAAAAAAGTATTAGGATTGTTTTTTTTGGTGTTGATCAGTTATGTTTCAATATCCCAAGAGGTTATAGATCAAGTAGTTGCGATTATCGGGAATGAAATAATCCTCAAGTCAGATGTCGAAAACCAGTATATACAGATTATGTCGCAGGGGTACAATCCTGATGAAGCTGATTTAAAATGTGATATTCTTGAAGAATTGATGTTTCAAAAATTATTGTACTTACAGTCTGTTAAAGATAGCGTTGTTGTTACCGACAAAGAGGTTGAAACTGAATTAGATAGAAGGCTAAACGTTTTTATTACTCAGCTTGGCTCTGAAGCTAAACTTGAAGAGTTTTATGGTAAGTCAATTAAAGAAATAAAGATAGATTTTAAAGAGATCATAAAAGAACAACTACTCACACAAAAAGTGCAATCAGGACTTACCGCAAATGTTAAAGTAACACCATCGGAGGTAAAGTTATTTTTTGAATCTATACCAACAGATAGTTTGCCGTTTGTGGAATCGTACTTTGAGCTATCTGAAATCGTAATTTCTCCAGTAATTGGGAAAGCGGAAAAAGATGCCACTATTGAAAAACTAAATGCTTTGCGTGAGAGAATTCTTAAAGGCGAGAGTTTTGCAACTTTAGCAATTTTATATTCTGAGGACCCTGGGTCTTCAACTAAAGGTGGCGAACTTGGATTTGTAAGCAGAACAGATCTTGTGCCCGAGTTTGCTTCTGTTGGTTTTAACTTAAATAGTACCGAAGATGTGTCTAGAGTTGTTGAAACCGAATACGGGTTTCATATTATTCAACTTATTGAGAAAAAAGGAAATATGATGAATTTTAGACATATTTTACTTACCCCTGCGGTTAGCATAGATCAAATTCAGGCTGCTGAGTCTAAAGCAAACGAAGTTTATGCGTTAATCCAAACCGATTCATTAACTTTTGACTTGGCTGTTAAAGATTATTCAGACGGAGATTCAAAATTTAACAGTGGCAAGGTTATGAATCCATATTATGGAAATTCAAAACTGAGCGACGATTTTCTTGATCCTTATACTCGCAAAGCTATACTTGGAATAAAACCTGGTGAATATTCAAAACCTTTTCTTTCTGCTAATTCTAAAGGATTAAAAGTTATGAAAATTGTTAGACTCGATGTCAAAGTTGATAGCCATGTTGCAAATCTTAAAGATGATTATCAGGAAATACAGCAATATGCTCTTCAAAAAGAAAATCAAAGAGTTACTGAAAAGTGGATTAATAATAAACTAGAAAGTACTTATGTTAAAATTGATGACTCATTTTCAAATTGCGCTTTCAAATTTGGCGACTGGTACAAGGGGGAGAAGTAATTAGTAAAAAAAAGCTAATCTTTCTTAGCCTTTAAAAACAAAACATAAAATTATTTATAATGAAAAAAGCACAGATTAAAACAGACGTAGGAGAGATGATAGTTGAGTTTTATCAAGATGACGCTCCAAAAACAGTTGAAAACTTTATTAAACTAGCTGAACAAGGTTACTACAACGGATTAAGATTTCATCGTGTTATTCCAGATTTCGTTGTGCAGGGTGGTTGCCCATTTTCAAAAGAAGCTGGTAATCCAAGAGTTGGTTCAGGTGGACCAGGATATTCAATTGATTGCGAATTAAAGGGCGAGAATCAATATCATGATCGTGGTGTTCTTTCAATGGCTCATGCCGGCAGAAACACTGGCGGATCGCAATTCTTTATTTGTCACAGCAGAACTAATACTGCTCATCTTGACCGTAACCATACTTGTTTTGGCATTGTTACAGTAGGATTAGATGTGATTGATAAAATCAAGCCTGGTACCATAATCGAATCAATTTCTGTTTTTGAAGATTAATCTAGATTATTAAAATGAAAAATATTAAACACTTATCTTTTTATTAAAGATAAGTGTTTAATATTTTTAGTAAGTCGTTTATTAGATAAGGCTTAGAAATATAATCATCAAAATCTTCTTGTAAGATTAAATCCTTTTCATCTTTCATTGCATAAGCAGTGGTTGCAATAACTGGCAAATCTTTTCGATGTTTTTTTATAAGCTTGGTAGCGTCTATCCCGTTTAAAATTGGCATTTTTATATCCATTAACACAATTGCAACTTCTGGGTTGTTCTTGCAAATCTCAACAGCTTCTGCACCATTATAGGCTCTAATTGTATTTGTAAAAAAACTTAATCTTAAAATATTTTCAAGATAGAGAAAGTTAGTATTGTCGTCTTCTGCAATAAGAATTTTTTTAGTTTTATCAGTCTGTTTGTATGCGTTAATGTTTGAACTTTCATTAATAGATGTTCTAATGTTAGGAATACTAAGTCCGAATGAAAATTCGGTTCCTTTGCCTATCTCAGAATTTACAATTAGCATAGCTTGTAGAACATCGACAATTCCTTTTACTATTGAAAGGCC
>JBBQCZ010000187.1:0-6535 GCA_038319215.1 Bacteroidales bacterium
TGATGCAGTTTTAAAAGCTTATGTAGATGCTGTTAAAGAAGATGAAAATAAAAAGCTATCTACAGCATGGTTAAGAGGATTTAATGGCATTCTCGACGCTTATTTAGGTGATTTACCAGAAGACTTTACTTATGAAGGTAAAAAATACACTCCTAAATCTTTTGCTGAACAACTTGGTTTTAATCCAGATGACTATATTGACATAACATCATATACTCATCATCCTTTTTATCAGCAGTTTGCTCTGGAAATTCCTGACAATTGGTCGTATGGTCAAGCATATAATGTTCCGCTAAACGAAATGATTGAAATAATGGACAATGCAATCAACAACGGATATACAGTTTGTTGGGGTGCTGATGTAAGCGAAAAAGGCTTTAAATGGTCAAAAGGTTTCGCAGTTGTTCCTTCTGAAGAAAGACCAGATCTCGACGGACTAGAAAGAGACAAATGGGAAAAACTTTCAGCTAGAGAAAAAGAAAGTCAATTGTATAGCCTCGACAAAATCGTTCCTGAAAAGAAAATAACTCAGGAAATGAGACAAATAGCATTCGACAACTACCAAACTACTGACGATCACGGAATGCTAATTAACGGTATCGCAACTGACCAAAATGGCACTCAATACTACTTGGTTAAAAACTCATGGAATACTGCTAATATTTATGATGGTTATTTCTACGCATCAAAAAGTTTTGTAGAATATAAAACAATGAATATTGTTGTTCACAAAGACGCTATTCCAAAAGATTTAAAGAAGAAAATGGGAATAAAATAAATTTCAAATTAGATTTTATAAGAAAGACTGCATATTGCGGTCTTTTTTTTTGCCTGCATGACAAATTGTTCATAAATATTTAATGTAAATTTGAATAATCATGACAATTATTGTTTAATTTTGTTTCTCTTACAAAACTGTACAAAATGAAAGCACTTATTATTTACGCAAACTACAAAGAGCAGAGTTTTACTGCTGCTATCAGAGATACACTAGCAGAAACATTTCACAACAATGGTCATGAGGTTGTGGTTCGTGACTTGTATGAAATTAAATTCAACCCCGTTTTAAGTAAAAGAGATCTAGAATCAATTGACAATGAAGTTTTTCCAATAGATATTATGAATGAACAAAAATTCATTCAATGGGCAGATATGATTTGTTTCGTCTATCCTATCTGGTGGTCAGGTATGCCAGCAATTCTAAAAGGATACATCGAAAGAATTTTCGTAATGGGTTATGCGTTCGACTTTGTAGGTGACGAAGCTATTCCGAAGCTAACAAATAAGAAAATTGCAATATTCAACACAACAGGGTCAAAGAACGTTTATAAAGACGAGTCTGGTCTTCAAGCATTAAACAAAATTACTCAAGATTGTATTTTTGGTTTCTGCGGAATGCAAACCATTGAACATAAATATTTTACCGCTGTATCTCAAGCTACAGAAGAAGAAAAGAATGCAATTTTTGAAGAAGTAAAAGAAATTGCTACAACACTATTGGGTAAAGCATAAAACAATCCAATTCTAGCTTTATCATACAAAATAAACATCAACATGTTAATAAATTCAAAGCCGCATTTAGTTTAGATGCGGCTTTTATTACGAATTTTGAAGAATGAAAGAAAAAGTTGCACCTATTGGAAAAATATTCTCAGCAATAATAAAATATAAGTACCTTGTAGTGTTTTGTTTTTTCGTAGTATGGGTAACTTTTCTCGATTCCTACAACCTTATTGATCGTTTTAAGAACCTTCAGAAATTAAATGCTCTAATAAAAGAAGTTGACTTCTTTAAGAATGAAATTAAAACTTACAATGCTCAATACAAAGAATTATTCTCAGATAAGAAAGATCTCGAAAAGTTTGCAAGGGAACAATACCTTATGAAAGAAGAAAACGAAGATATTTTTATTATTATCTCAGATTAGTTTAATTCTGGATCTATTGGAAAGTTTTTCCAGATTCCATAACGTTTATCAACTAAGTCAATAGAATTCTTCCACATTTCCGAATCAGAGCTAAAAACAAAACCTTCTTTCATTGGAGCTACTAACCATGAGTTAAAAACTATTTCATCGTTAAGTTGACCACTCGCCCAGCCTGAACTGCCAAGAAAGAAGCGAATATTTGATTCATTTGCATAACCACTATTTAAAAGCTCGCGAATATCGTCAAAGTCACCCCCAATATGTAAATTTCCAACAATGTTTTTTGCTCCAGCAATAAAATCAAACGTATGAATATAAAATAGAACATCCTGCTCTACAGGTCCACCATAATACAAAGGAATATCAACATTTTCAATCCTATCCATTACATCAGAAAGGCTCTTCCCCGATTTTAAATTTAAAATTAGTCCGGTAAAACAGTCTTTCATTTCTTCTACAAGAAGAACAACACTGCGCCCAAAATAATCATCATTCAATAATGGCTCAGAAATCAATAGTTTTCCTTCAGATGGAGTCACATCATTTGAAATAATGCGTAATATGTCTAAATCATACATCATGCAACAAATTTACTGAAAATAATAATGCAAATAAAATGCATATTAATATTTTTTTATGTTTTTTATATCATTTTTATGCAATTTGACCATTTTTAACGGTGTTCTTATCTAAAAGTTGTAAAATACATTAGTTTTTTTATAAAAAAATTATTTTCTTTGTATCGATTATCAAATCCAAAATTTGATAAATCTTTTCTCTTTTTCATGGTTGATTGGGGTTAGTACAAAGAACCGGAGCACCAAACTCCGGTTCTTTTCTTTTTAGTCCACTTACAAACTAAGTAAAATAATATAAACCGTTTAAAATTTAAATCAGTAAAAATCTAAGTAAAAGTTTATCATTAGAATAAAAAAACAACGATAAGCTAATTCTAAACCATATATTTAACTTTTCTTTAAGAAAATTTGTCCTCAATAGCTATAATAATCAACAATATGTTCAAAATATTTGCGTTATCTTTGCAGTTACAAACATCAGAGTAAAATCTGATTTTGTTTTCTCTTTTTCATGGTTGATTGGGGTTAGAATTGAGCCTGAGTTTCCAAAAACTCAGGCTCTTTCATTTTATATAATACAAAAACAGTAATCTTATATAATATAGCACAATGTATTATTTTTAGGCAATTTGCACAGTATTTTTGACTTGTTAATATTATTTATCAAAAATGCATGCAACAAAACACAACATAATGTAGTTTTATAAGCAAAGTAATAAAACATCATTACTTTCTCTTTTTCATGGTTGATTAGGGTTAATACAAGAGTCTGGGTACCAAGCCCAGGCTCTTTATTTTTTATCTCTTGTTCGCATGCAGCAGCGGAGGTAGATTGTTTATAAAAATCAATAAATATTGTCTGATTGAGAAATCTTAATCTATTTCATTCCTTTCCAAATAGCGGGGACACCAGTATCTAACCACTCTGGACATTCGGCATCTTTAAGATAATAATCAAAAAACTGCATCATTCTAATGCTTAAATCGACACAATTTGGACGGTTCTTAAGATTATGTTCCTCGCCATTATATGTAAGCATCCAACAAGGTTTATTAAGCCTTTTCATCGCAGTAAATAATTCTATCCCCTGTGTCCAAGGCACAGCTCCGTCGCTATCATTGTGCATTAATAAAAGTGGAGTATTTATTTTATCAGCAAAAAACACTGGCGAATTTTCGACATACGCGGGTAAGTCTTCCCAAAGTGTTGCTCCTATCCTGCTCTGACCGCCTTCATATTGCATCATTCTACTATTTCCACTTTCCCATCTTATCCCACCATAAGCACTGGTCATATTGCTTACAGCCGCACCTGCCATAGCACAATTATACAAATCTGTTTGGGTTACAAGATATGCAACCTGATATCCGCCCCAACTTTGTCCTTGTAGCCCAATTTTGTCTTTATTAACAAAACCTTTCTCAATTAACGAATACGTTCCACTAACAATTGCTTCGTATGCATCTTTACCAGGAGTACCAGTATTGTATTTAATATCTGGAATAAAAATAACGTAGCCATTACTTGTGTAAAGTGGGAAATTTATCACCGATCTACTTGGACGAGGTGTATAATGAGAATAAAGTTCATCTGAATACTTCTCGTAGAAATAAACTATCATTGGATATTTCTTTTTTGGATCAAAATTTTCTGGTTTATAAAGCAATCCACTAAGACTATCGCCACTAAAAGATGTCCAGCTGTACATTTCCGCTGTTCCCCACAAATAATCTTTAACCTGTGGATTAACATCAGTAATTTTTTCAGAATTATTCCAGTACAAATTATCCCTAACAATGTATTTGTCGGGAAAAGTTCCATAGTCGCAAACTGCATAACTATAAACCTCCGCATCTTTTGCCTTAACAATACCAGTAATTTCCTTGCCAGCGTCAAGAATAAGCTTTAAATCTCCAGTTTTAAGATTAAGACTATAGACTGTTCCTTGCTTTGTTGTTTCATTAAAACCAGTAACAACAATCATATTATTATCATCAACATATTCTTTTTCAGAATCTGTTTTTAAATATCTCAAAACAATATTGTGTTTTCTACCGAATCCATTGGTCAAATTTTTAATTTCTCCATCTTTTCCGGAATTACATAACCACAAATCAAACTTATCATATAGAATTACTGCCCTATCGTTCTTTAGCCAACCAGCCATTCCATAATGCGAAGGTAATTCTGGAACATCAGATTCTTCATTATAAAAATTAACATCTGTTTTATCTGTTAAGGGATACGATATCTTCCTAAGCAAATCATGCATATACCATGTTGAATCTCTTTTGTCGTAAATAACTGCGAATTTCCCATCAGGGGACAATGATACCGAGCCGTCAAACTTACTTGCGAATTTACTCTTCTCGCCAGTCACAGTATTTACAAACCAATAATCGCGAAAATTTGCGTTTTCCCACTGCTCTAAATATTCATAGGGATAATTACTATAACCGAGTGCAAAGTTACAATTTGCTTTCCGACTTAAAGAAACGTCATCCATACTGCTATCGGCAATCTGAACTGCTGTATTTTTATCAAAATTGTAAGCACACAAATACGACTTCTTTTTATCCTTTTCAAGGCTTTTCAACTGTACTGACTGTAATCGTGAATCATTCCAGCTCCAAATATCGAGTTTTACGACCTCGTCATCGGGTAAAGAATCAGTTTTTAATTCTGGAAAAACGGGAGAAGTTCCAAAATACATTTTCTTGCCATCATCCGAAAAACGCAAACCATAGTTTTCTGAAATTTTCCAACCTGCAGGAATATTTTTGACTATATCTGTGGTAATTTCGAACTTGCTGTACTTTAACGATTCGCCAGAAATAAGAGAATATGTTTTAGTTTTAGCAGTATCTGCAGAAAAATAGAAAGCGAATCTTTGACCATATTTATCCGCACTTAATCCCTGTGCATAGCCATTTTGAAAAATCACTTGACGTTTTTGCATCGTTGCTGCATCAACAATAAAAACTGCCACAGAATCGATACTATCTTTAAATTCAGATTTAAAGATTAGCATATTTCCATTTTCAGATAAGGCATAATCAGTAACATTCTCAAATTCAGATTTTAAGTTGCTTTGCAGATTCCAAAATACTAGTTTGCTTCCCTCCTTCTGTTTTGGTTTAACAATAAGACTATCCTTTGGTGGAACAGAATCCTGTAAAATAGTATCAGCAACTTCTTCTTCCTTTTTTTCTTCGTCTTTTTCATAAAGAAATGCCAAAATCGAAGACTCTTCGCTTGCCAACTTAAAGGACTTTACTCTAGCAGCAATATAAAGACTGTCATTTTTTACAGAATAAATAAACAAACTATCTTTTGGAAATGTATCTTCTTTTTTCTTTTTAATTTTAAGGTTTCTAATTGTGTCTGCTTGAGGAACAACTTTAAAAACAAGGAATTCTGAATTTACAGTAAATTGTTGACCACTTCCCCGAATAAAAGACTTTAATGATTTTCCTGCGCTGTTATCAACTAAAATTAGAAGCCCATCACCTTTTTGAGGATTCTGCTGATAAACAGAGTAGTTACCATCTCTAGTGATAGAAAAATCTTTAAGCTCTTTCCAACTATCATACACATTGTGGTTAAGAGGTTTCTTCTGTGCGAAAGCAGATATCGTAAGTATTACGAGTAAACAGGTAAAAAAAACTTGTCTCATTTTATTATTTTTTGTTTACACAAATAAATTAAAAAATAATCACTTATTCAAACTCTAAAGCAAGACTTTATTACAATTTATCAAGAATATTTAAATAAAAAGATAAGCATAATTCAATTTATTAAATCTTGAATACAACTCTTATACCTTAAATCCGCAAGCTGTTTGTGTAGTGAAGGGCTGAAATACATGGCAGATGGGGTAAGCGCAGACATGAGCACCGTATGCGTAGCCTTTGTTAAGGTTACGAGCGGAACGTCGAGCAGTTCGGCACCGCTCACTGTAACACATTGCCACAGGTGGCATGAAGTTCAGAAATGTAAAAGTAAACAGTTTGCGGATTTAAGGTTATA
>JBBQCZ010000188.1:0-6487 GCA_038319215.1 Bacteroidales bacterium
AATTGTGTCTTGGCTAAATTTCTATTCAGCTGTTGGAATCAATTTTCAAAACATTGCTTCAAATGATGCAGTTATCTCATCAAAAATTGCCGAGTTAGCAAATCAAGGATGGAAACTCAGCTTTGTTACAAGTGGTGTTGAAAGTGAAGCCGGAAAAGATGACGGGAACGGTATTTTTATTACACGATTGTACTTTACACGATAATATGAATTGAGACATTAAAAAGATTTAAATTAGAAAAAAGAGCTATTATGAAAACTACTATTCTTTATGCTTCAACACACGGAACAACGCAAAAAGTTGCTGAATACATTGCAAAAAAACTTGATAATTCATCAGTGCAGTTGTTAAATATGAAAAAGCAAAATAAGCCTGACATTACAGATTGTGAAACTGTTATTTTAGGCTGTTCAATTCATGCTGGAAACATTCAATCTGTAATAAAAAAGTATTTTAAAAAGAATAGAGAATTACTGCTTTCAAAAAATATTGCATTATTCTTATGTTGTATGAACGAATCGGAAAGAGAAACTCAATTTAACAATGTATTCCCACTATGGTTGCGAAATACATCGATATGTAATATCACACCGGGTGGTGAATTTCTTTTTGAAGAAATGAACTTTATTGAAAAAGCAATAGTTAGAAAAGTTTCAAAAATAGACAGAACTGATTCAAGAATTGATTACTCTGAAATAGAGAGACTTGTATTCGAGATTAATAAACACTGTAATATTAGCAATTAAAACAAAACTAAAATGAAAATAAAATTGATGAATTTTAAGAGACTAGTTCTTCAAATTTCTACTCAGCTGTTGGTTTGAATATTCAAAATATTGCATCAAACGATGCAGTTATCACAGCAAAAATTGCGAGTTAACAAATTGTAGTAACCTTTAATAAATTGAATTATGATTCTTTCAACAACACATTCCGTTCCCAATAGAGAAATTACAGAAATATTAGGCATTGCTAGGGGCAGCACCGTGCGTAGCCGTAACATTGGACGCGATATTGTCGCTGGGTTAAAGAAAATTGTGGGTGGAGAAATTGAGGAATACACCAAACTTCAGGCTCATGCACGTGAACAAGCTTTAGAAAGAATGGTAGATGATGCAAAAAAGCTTAATGCCGACGCTATAGTTGGTATTAGCATTACTACTGCCATGGTTACCAGTGGAGCCGCCGAGATACTCACATATGGAACAGCGGTAAAACTAAAATAAATGGAACTTATTAAATTTTTACTTTGGATACAAATTTTGTTTTTAGGATTAACTGTAATTGGTATTTTTTACCTTGTTTTTCGAAAAATAAAAAAACGCAAGTTGGAGAAGTTTGATAAGAGGGATTATTAATGATTAGTACTATGGATAATAAGTAATGAAAAGTATAAATAATCAGAGCATAAAAGAATGAGAATAGTACGATTTGTAAATAAAGCCATTGTGTGTCAATCAACTAGTTATTAAGAATAATATTTTCAGTTTAAGAAGCTTAAATAAAAATAAAAACATTAAATAAAACAACGTTATTCCTAATCTTGATCTTTATTACTTGTTTTTCAGTTGCTAGTATTTACAAGATATTTAGCGGCACGGGTAAATTTGACTTTAGTCAGAAGTGTAATAGGACTGATACGATAGACAAGAAATAAAAAGTAAACCGTAAATAAATTTACTACTAAAACACTAAAATGAAAATCACAAGAAAAGGAAGCAATTTCATAGCATTGATTATTCTGTTAATATTCAACTCCCTATTTGCATTTTCGCAAACCGAATTTTCTCAAATCGTAAGAGGTACAATTATCGATGCCGACATTAAAACACCTCTTTTTGGAGCAAATATATTAATTGTTGGATTGGAGCCTATGATAGGGACAACTACTGATTTAGATGGAAAATTCCGTTTGGAAGGAGTACCAGTGGGTAGACATAATTTTAAGGTAAGTTATGTTGGCTATGAGCCATTAACTGTTTTCGAAGTTATGGTAAGCACGGGTAAAGAGGTGGTGCTTGTTTTAGAGTTAAAGGAGTCATCTTTCTCCTTAAATGAAGTTGTTGTTATGTCTTTTCAACGAAAAGATAAGCCTCTAAATTCTATGGCACTGGTTAGTGCGAGGTCTTTTTCCGTAGAAGAAACCCGCAGATATGCTGGTGGATTAGACGATCCAGCACGTATGGTTACGGCTTTTGCCGGTGTTTTAACAGGAGGAGATATGCAAGATAATGCCTTGTCAATTCGTGGGAACTCACCAAGAAATATTGCATGGAGATTGGAAGGCGTAGATATTCCCAATCCCAATCATTTTGCAGGAGGACAGATTGCAGGTGGTGGATTTGTCTCTATGCTTAGTTCTCAAATGCTAACTAATTCAGACTTTTTTACAAGTGCTTTTCCGGCAGAGTATGGGAACGCATTAGGTGGCGTTTTCGATATTAGAATGCGGACAGGTAATAATCAAAAAAGAGAAAGTACTATTCAAGCCGGGGTAATCGGAATTGATGTCTCATCGGAAGGTCCTTTTGTAAAAGGGAAGAATGCAACTTATCTTTTTAATTATCGCTATTCAACTATGGGACTTTTGGTTAAAACCGGGATTATACCTTCCGAACAAATACCACAATATCAAGATTTAAGCTTCAAGCTACATTTCCCGACAAAAACAGCTGGCGTTTTTAATCTCTGGGGTATTGGAGGACTCGGCTACAATCATGAACCCGTAGATACTGACTCTACAACTTGGATAACACCATGGTGCAGGATAAAATATGATTGGCATATAAATCCAGGAGCTGTCGGACTTAATCATAGATATTCTGCCGGCAAAAAAACAAATTTTAGTACTACAATCGCCGCATCTGGCGTATATGACAAGTGGAGTATGACAAGATTAGATGATGACTTGAAAGAGCAACCTTATTTAGATGTTTTTGAAAAAAACAGTAAAATCACTTTAGCGCATCATATTAATCATAGGTTTAATTCAAAGATGAATCTAAAAAGCGGTTTTAATTATAATCAATTATTTTATAATCTGAAAAATAGTGCAGCTGTTATTATTGAACAAAATGTTATCGGACCCTATACCGAAAACGTAAATGAGAAGGGCAATACGGCGTTTATAGAAGTATATTCACAGCTAAAATATGATATTATGCCTGATTTTATTGTGAATTTTGGTATTCATTCCAATTATTTTCATTTAACCAACAAATATTCCATTGAACCCAGGGCAAGCATAAAATGGGATTTTAGCGAGAGACAATCGTTAGCACTGGGTTACGGCAAACATAGTCAAATAGAAGAACTTAAAATTTATTTTGTAAAAAGAGAAATTAATGGACAAGAAGAATTACCAAATAAAAAATTAGATTTTGCAAAGTCTCATCATTTTGTTATTTCACATGATTGGTTGATTAATAAAAATCTGCGTCTTAAAACCGAACCTTATTTTCAGTACATCTATGATGCCCCGGGTATACCAGACGACAATTATTCTGTAATTAATTATAAACAAGAATACGCATTTAACGAAATACTGAAAAATAACAGCATTGGTAGAAATTACGGTATTGATTTTACTTTTGAGCGTTTTTTTAATAAAAACTACTACTATCTTTTTACAACAACAATTTTTGATTCAAAATATAAAGGTGATGATGGTGTGTGGCGAAATACTTTATACGACAGGAAATTTGCTTTTAACCTCCTGGTTGGAAAAGATTTTTTATTGCGAAACAACAAAAATGTTTTAAGTGTTAATTTAAGAGGAACCTACATGGGCGGACAACGTTGGGCACCTATGTTGTGGGATGAATCCATTGAGGCACGACAGAGTATTTATGATTTTGACAGAATTTATGAACATCAATATCCTGCTGAGTTATGCGCCGATATGAGCATTAGTTTTAGAACAAACAGAAAAAAGTATTCCTCGGTTTGGGCTTTGCAAGTTAAAAATATCACCGGTAATAAATCCTCACGAGGTTATTATTACAATTATCGAACAGAACAATTGGAAGAAGATACTTGGACGGTTGTTATTCCTATTTTAAGTTATAAAATAGATTTTTAAATCAACCTCAAATTTATTCTTCATCTTATACTTTAGATGCGACACTATTTTATCGTTTTTGTGAACTTCAAAATACATTCATTCAACTAATAATTAATAATAATGAAAACATTAAACAAGACAACGTTATTCCTGATTCTGATCTTTATGATCAGTTTCTCAGTTGCTGGTATTTACAAGCTATTGGGCGGCACGGGTACCGGAACCATCGGATTTACTCTTTTGGGTGCAGCTTATATGTTTGTGCCAACCATCTGTGTGCTGATTGTTGAAAAACGGGTACACAAAGAAAAAATCAAAACCCGATTACTTTTATCGTTTAAACTGAACCGATGGTTTTTTGTGGCTTGGCTGTTTATGCCTGTTGTTGCTTTTACAACCCTCGGCATAAGTCTTCTATTCCCAGGGGTAAGCTATAACCCCGAAATGACTGGATTGCTCGACCGTTTAGGAACACTTTTGCCGCCTTCAGAAATTGAAAACGCAAAGCAGTCGTTACAAGCATTGCCTATTAGTTACCTTTGGATTGTATTGATTCAGGGATTATTTGCCGGCATAACCATAAACGGTCTGTTTGCCTTTGGCGAAGAACTAGGTTGGCGTGGTTTCTTGTTGAGACAGTTTCAGCACACATCTTTTATCAAAGCTTCGCTGGTAATTGGTTTTATCTGGGGAATTTGGCATGCACCGCTTATCCTGATGGGTCACAATTACCCGCAACATCCACAAATAGGTGTTTTTATGATGGTAGCGTGGTGCATTTTGCTAACACCATTTCATCTCTACATCACTATAAAAGCAAAATCGGTGATTGCTGCGGCCATTTTGCATGGAACAATGAATGCCACAGCGACAATTCCAATTATGAGTATTGCGGGTGGAAACGAACTAACATCGGGAATTACAGGCTTGGCTGGGTTTATTGCTTTGTCTGTATTTATAATTATTTTATTTATCTATGACAGTTATATTGACAAAGACAAGATATTAACAAATAGGATTTCTAAATTCATTTAAAAACATTGATGATAATTGAAAAGTAAACCATTATGGAAAGATAGAAAACAGAAATATTACACATCTAATCATAAAGCAGTTTCAGATGCTGGTTCTGACAGAAGAAAGAAATTTAAAACCAAATATTAAAAGAGAAGAATTATGAGCTTAATAGTATCCAACGGTATCAATTTGTCGGAACAAGTCCAACATTACGAGATTAACAACGACATAAAACTGTATACTCGTATTATTTCTAGTCAACAACAAGGAAAAACTGCTATTTATATTCATGGCGGTGGTTCCGGAGGAAATCATACTATGCTTTTAAGACCAGCCAAGTGGCTAATTGAACAGGGTTTGTTCACAAAAATAATTCTGCCTGATCGAAGAGGAGAAGGGTTAAGTACGCCCCTTGATCAAAAACTTACAATACAAGATCACGCAAAGGATATGAAAGCGCTTTTAGATAAACTTGACCTACGTGAAAAAATTACGGCTATAGGGATATCTTATGGTGGCCCAATAGCAATTGAACTGGCAGGATTAGACTCAAGAGTAGATGAAGTTATTCTAATGGCTTCATCACCTTCTTTAAAGGAAGTTAAAGGGATTCAGGGGTTCTTATATAGGACAAATCTTTTGGAGAAGATTACAATTTTTTTTTATAGGAGGAATCTAGGTAAACTTTCTGCGGAATATCCAAATTTTGAAAAAGTATATGATTTGAAAAGTAGTAACGAGCTTACAAATTTTTTTATAAAAGCAATCAATCACACCGATAAACAAATGCTGGAGAGTATAATGCTGCAAAATGCGTCCACACTCGATCAGGACAATAGTTCAATTTCTCTTGATCTTAAACTTGATATCCCTATCTTCCAAGTAATTGGAAGTAAAGATGAGATATGGGAAACGGATATAACTGAGTACAAAAAACGGTTCGCAAACATCAAAAATTGTATTATTGATGGCGAGAAGCACAAGGGCGTTATATTAAATGCAAGTTTGTTTTACGAAGGATTAAAAAACATTTACACACAAGCTAAGTATGAAAAAATCAATATTAATAAAGGATAATATAAGTTTAAAAAAATTGCTTCAACTAGTATTTATCCCCACTTCGCTATTAACCATAGCATATATAATAGTGGGGCATATACAAAACACTATTCCATCGTTTTTGGCATTCTTTCTTTTAGCGTCTGTGATTCTATTCCCTATAGAGTTAGGAATAGTTCTACGAGCAAGCAAAAAGAAATATGGAAACTATTCGTTAAAAAGCGCATTTGCCAATCATAAAAAAATGAGTTGGTGGAAAATTTTTATTTACGGTCTTTTACTATTTGGATTTGCAGGACTTATGTCGGCAATAATAGTTCCATTAGAAAAAATGTTAACCACTCCCC
>JBBQCZ010000189.1:0-6449 GCA_038319215.1 Bacteroidales bacterium
GCAACGTAATGGCGGTAGTTAGCGATAAACGTATTCCAATAATTATCGGCAGCGAAATTACTGGCTACACTCCAGAACTACTTATTGCCAAGGATTATTACCCGTTTGGTATGGAAATGAGTGGAAGATATGGCGGAGCAAATGGAACTGAACCTGATAGTGAGTATAGGTTTGGTTTCCAGGGGCAGGAAAAAGACGACGAGTGGACTGGGCAAACTGGTAGCCATCTAAACTATAAATACAGGATGTATGATGCACGTATAGGGAGGTTTTTTGCGATTGATCCACTGGCAGCAAAGTATCCTTATAACTCAACTTATGCGTTTAGTGAGAATAGGGTTATTGATGGTGTTGAGTTAGAGGGGTTGGAGTTTATGTGGCGAGCAGGAACAAAATTTGAATACTACCCTCAACTTAGTCTTTCAAAGGTTGGTGGCGCAAAAGGTATAAATATTAACCTATCAATGAATATGGTTGAAGAAAAATATCCCCACTTACATGCAGCATTAATAATGAATGGATATAATCAACAATCTACAGATTCATATAGTGACTCAGGGACATTGGGCAAATACACAACTGCTGGCACTCCACGTCAAGTGAGTGAGTATAGTAAAAAGTTTAATAAATGGATGCCAAAAGGCAGAAACCCAGAAAACTATTCGACTCTAGGAAATTTAAATCAATTACAGGCTGCTGCATATGCTTCTGCTGATTTGTTTGTATTATTTTTACAGGAGTACCAAAAGTCATTTTACAATGTTGTACGTACTGAAGCAAATAAATTTGATAGTAATGACCTGTATTATGCAAGGAGAACTGAAACCATTGTGACGAATGCTTACATTATGGGTCTTATTTCCGACGATTTCAGCACGGCTGAAGATATCAAAAATATTTCAAACATGTTACTATCATTTGAGTTTTATAATAATGCAGGGAGAGATCTAAAGTATGCAAATCAATATTATAAAATAGTTGATTATCTTTATAGAAATGCAGTTGATCTTGAAATGAATATTGACATAAGAGAATCCAAATATGATTGTTCTGGAAAGCTAATCGAACAAGGAGAAACAACCAATATGAACTTTTTAACGAAATAATGATAAATTACAGTAGAAAAATAATATACATTTTGATAACATGTGTGGTTACGATACTTTTTGTTTGTTGCAGTACTAGAGTTATCAATAAAAAAGTATCAGAGGAGAAAAAAGATACAGATACAATTGATTATAAAAGATCTCCGATATATAATGATATTGAGGAAGCTAAAACTAATAAAGAAAAAGTTTATCAACTTGCTTTGATGTGGGAGGATTATACTAAATTGCCTGTTGAATTGTGCATTTTTAAAGAACTTAGAGTATTAGCTTTACAGCATAACAGAATATCAACTTTAGAATCAGACTGCATATACTCTGAATTAGTTGAATTGCGAGAGCTTGCCGTATCTGACAATAATATTGATTTAATTCCAGAAGACTTATGCAATCTTAAAAAGCTTGAATATTTAAATTTAGCCCAGAATAACATTACGAATTTGCCAGACAATTTCGATCAATTATCAAGCCTATTTGCTATAAGTTTGCAATCAAATAAATTGACAACATTTCCTAATGTTCTGTTAAAAATGAAAAATATTGAATATATATGGTTAGACCATAATAAAATAGAGACGATTCCTAAAAATATTAGAAATTTAGAAAAACTCAGAACACTGTCTTTATCTTACAATAATATTTCAACAATACCAACAGAATTATATGAATTAAAAAATTTAAAAGAAATTGCCTTAATTGGTAATCCTATTGATTCAACAGAGATCGTAAAACTCAAGAAGAAATTAGTTAATTGTGAAGTAATCTGGTAGTTCAATAAGTATGGTATATTAAAAGTATCAATAAAAAACTTATCAACACCACCCTTCACCCATATTAAAACCTTGCACAGCAAAGCCCTGCAAGGTTTTAACTTTTTAACCCTGATTATGCAATATAACTTCGTAGTGAGACTTTAAAGCCCAAAGAAATCAAGGATTTCGTGAGATAATCGTACCCATTGGTACGGTTGTCGAGTGAAATTCAACGTAGTGATTGATTTCAAAGGGATTTAAAGTTGTAATAGATTTTATATTGCATATTCAGGGTTTTCTACACCTCTCATTCCAACAGCTTTTAAGAACTTGTCCCGATTCATCGGGAGGATTTTATGTCTTTTTGACTTCGTCGAGCTCGTAAACTCGGTTTTGCGGTGGTTGTTTTGGTTTATTTTTGCTGCTAGAAAAATGCTTTATTTTGGGGTTCTTATTTTGTAATTGTTTTTTTGCGGTGGTTTTACTCTCTATTTACTGGCGTTTTACTGTTTTTTAACTTCGTTGCGGCGGACGGAATCGAAGTGAGGGGTTAGCTGCGCTGATTACCCCTAGCTTTTTTAACTGTTATATAAGTTAATTTTCGAGTATTTGTTATGATTGGGTTGGCATATTATAATTTCCATACTGGCTCATTTTGCCAATTATTTAAAAATCCAAGTTTATACTTAGGCACTTCTGGCCAATTATCAAAAAGTGTAAGAATCTTTGTTCTTAAAGCATCATCTTTTGATAGGTATTTGCAAAAATAAACCATCGTTGATATTATTAAAAATGGTTTCTTTTCTTGTGTAGAATCTAAAGAATTGATAAACCAATTTCCACGCGGGTTATTTAAAATGCACACTGGTCGTTTTACCATGGTTCTACTCCATAGTCTGGAGTGATGAGCAATAATGTTTCTAATATATGTAATCGCTTCTAACCAACTAGAAAGTTCACTATGCAGACTCAGTCCAAATTCGTTCGCTATAATAGCTTTCTCTGGAAGCTGATGATTCAAACATTTATATAATTTAGAAAGTACTCCCATCGAAGCAACTTCCAATATTTTCCATGCATCAGGATCCTCAGTTGGATATTTGTTGCGTTGGTGTTTTATGAATATTTCTTGACTTCTATTGAATTCCTTTTTTAACTCATCCAAAGTTTGAGAATGCATTTTTCTGGCCCCATCTATATACAAAATAGTATCGTCAAATAAATTGGCATTTAGATACCAAAGCCCCCCATAACTTAATGACAAATGATAAATCATTTTAGTTCGTAAAGCAATTTCAATATGTTCGATTGCATTAAACAATATAAGACGCAATTCTCTATCAAAATTATAACGATCAATTACATCCTCAAAATAAGTATTTGGTTTAAATTTATGTGAATGATAATCATCTTGCATATCCCACCAATAACCTTTTAACCTGTAATAACTAATGTTCTTGAGGATGACAGGAACTTTGTCGTAATCATGAAAGTGCATTCCTCGATTTTCAAGCACTGCTAATTGATCATTTATGGTATAAGCTGGCTTATTTGACATAGATATAAAAAGAAAATGACCCGCAAGCAGTTCTTATGGTATGCAATACGGGTTCTGTTATTGCAAAAGTAATGTTGATACTGTTTGTCAAATATGATATTTGTCATGTTTTTGATAAATAATCACTATTTAGTGCAACTTTTAACGTTTTATTAATCAATATTATATGGATTGACAAATAAAAAAATGCAAATATATTGAATTTCAATTAAAAACTTTAAGAGTGATAGTTGTTTTTGTTATTAGGAAAAATATAGCTTTTGTTTCAACACTTCAATCCCCAGAATTTCTATCAGTTTCACGAAACTTGATAGAGTTTCACCCTGGCGCGGATTTAGCTTCAATTCTTCCGCCACAGTCGGATCGGTTGTAATCCGTGCCCTTGGTGCTGATAGATTAGACAATTTGAGGAGGTGCTTTATTTTTAGTTCAAGTATTCATTCTAAGTTTGGCTTTTAAACAAAAACATATTATCTTCGCATCACACAAGCTAATATTATGGCAACTTACGACAGAGTATATTCCGAAGAAGACCCAGACATGCTAATGAATTTTAGCTTGACCGAGCGTCCTATTTATGGTTCGTCGTGTGCTGCTAATAATACCGAAGATGTTTTGTTGGTTTCGCAAACAATTAGTGCAAACACAACAACCGATTATTTCGATAACCCCGAAATCCTCTCTCACACCAACGGCTATAAACATTTCGAACTCACAAACCATCTTGGCAACGTAATGGCGGTAGTTAGCGATAAACGTATTCCAATAATTATCGGCAGCGAAATTACTGGCTACACTCCAGAACTACTTATTGCCAAGGATTATTACCCGTTTGGTATGGAAATGAGTGGTAGGTACAGCTTAACTGACCCTGAGGTTTTGGGTAGAGACTATAGATTCGGGTTTAACGGCAAAGAGAAGGACGACGAATGGAATGGGCAGACGGGTTCTACTTATGATTTTGGCGCAAGGCTTTACGATGCAAGGATAGGAAGGTGGATGGCGTGCGACCCGTTGGCTGAGAAATATCCTTATTTAAGTCCTTATTCTTTTGTTGCTAATAGTCCATTAGTATTTATTGATCCAGATGGCAAAGATATTGATATATCAAAAGCAGTTGATAATCAAACTGGAAAAACGGTAGTAACTATTACATTATCTGGATATGTTTCTTTTGATCATTTATCAACAACAACAACTTCAAAACAAAGAATTAACTATGTATATAATCTTAATGAAAGTTTAAGTGAGACCTTTTCTAAATCATATGAAAATGAAAACGTTGAAGTCGTGTTTATTTCCAATATGAAATTAGGCACAGATCAAGATATTGCCAATGACCAAAGTTCACATGCTATTTATGTGACAAATTTAAATACTGGACCAAACAAAGTTAATAATGACAATATAGGAGGCTTTGTTAATGCAATTGGTGGCAAAAAATCCTATTTACCTATGTCATTACAAAAGAAAACTGCATGTCATGAAGTTGGACATTGGCTTGGATTAGGTCACCCAAAGGACATTGCAAAATATGCAGAACACTATGCAAATAGCTACAAGCTATCACAAGATCCAAATTTTGTAAAGTTCAATGGTTGGACTTGGGATCAGGCTTACAAGTCATTCTCACAGGATAATCTTATGCATCATGCTAATGACCCAGGTACAATGCCAGGTGGTGGAGACAATTTTGATTATATTCAGCTACAAATGGTAGAAGATGCTCAATTAAATCAAGGTAGTAATCAATGGGATTTTACTAATGATCAACCTGCTAGCAGAACCAACCCGTTACCAAACGTATCTAGGGATAACTTAATAAGAAATGCAAAAACTCTAGTAAAATAAATTACTTACATGAAGAACATTATTTTTATCTTATTATTTGTATTAACGAATAAATTATATTCTCAAAGCATGGATTTAATTTTGGGAAATGGTTTTTTTTCTGATTCTTGTAAAATTAATTTAATGAGAATAACTGAAGATAGCATATCTGAGGTAGTTATATTCAATGATGTGTTGGAAACAGATTACATTTCTGGATATGCGAAAAGAATCGAAATAGATTATTCTCATGGTGAAATACTTTTTTTTAAATTTTGGCAAAATAATGTTTTTATGAGTGGTTTTCAGTTCAATCCTGATTTGTTTAAGAAGCAAAACAAAATTGAACTTTATGTTGATGGTGGTGATAGTTACATCTATTTACTTTCAAATGCTAAGAAAGAAAAAAAACATAGCAACAAAAGATTAAAAATCAATGACTAAAAAACTTATCAACACTCTAAAAAACCCATATTAAAACCTTGCACCGCAACGGCCTGCAAGGTTTTAACTTTTTAAACTACAGTGCTACAAACGACTAAAAATCAACGGCTTTAGCCCTCGTTTCGACACCGCTCAACGCAACGCACGTAAGTAAAATTTACCTTCCCAATCCACCAGAAAAGGCGGACAAGTTATTGGAAAAACACATAACACCGGCAACAGAATTGTTAAAATGGTAGAAAATCCAGAAAATAATAGTACATCTCTAGCTTTTTACACAAAAACCTATTATCTTCGCGATGCACAAGGTAATATTATGGCAACTTACGACAAAGTATATTCCGAAGAAGGTTCGGACATTCTGATGAATTTCGGTCTGACAGAGCGACCGATATACGGTTCGTCGAGGGTTGCCAATAATACCGAAGAGGTTTTACTGGTTTCGCAAACAATTAGTGCAAACACAACAACCAATTATTTCGATAACCCAGAAATCCTCTCACACACCAACGGCTTTAAACACTTCGAACTTACAAACCACCTCGGCAACGTTATGGCTGTTGTTAGCGATAAACGAACTCCAATTATTACCAGCAGCGAAATTACTGGCTACACACCAGAATTACTTATCGCCAAAGATTATTACCCGTTTGGTATGGAAATGTCAGGAAGGTATGATTTAAGTAATCCTGAACCTGATGATGAGTATAGATTTGGGTTCCAAAACCAAGAAAAGGATGATGAGTGGACAGGACAAAC
>JBBQCZ010000190.1:0-6422 GCA_038319215.1 Bacteroidales bacterium
GTTCCTCCTACAAAATTACTGATTATTATTTAATAACGCTAATCTGTTTTGAAAATTCACCCATTTTTAAAACATAATTGCCTTCGCTAAGTTGAGACACATCAATTCTTTCCAAACCAAATCCGTTTCTGATACTTTGAGATAGTCTTCGTTAACACTAAGTGTAATTCCTTCAGCCTGGATAAAGCCGATAAGTTTCACTTTCAGCTTTCTGAGGTTAATACTTTGCCAATATGTTGCTGGTTGAGAAACAACTTGCCAGATTGTTGCATCTGTTGGAATAACTTCACTTTCCTTAAACAATGAAAGTGAGTTGAAAACATCAATATTATACTCTAATGGAATATTGGTAACTTCTCTGTTTTTGAGAACTAAATCGTTTGGTAGAATGTTGGTTTGTTCTGCTACGAGCTTTTGTGTTTTGGGCGAATAGCAATCGAGACTGAGTTGATTTAAAGTGTAATCTTTGCCGGAGAAATTACGAATCTCAATAAAGCCTTTTACACGAAATCCACTTTTAAAAATATCTGCTAGATCCTTAAAGCTCTCTAATTTCTTTGATGATTTTAATGAGGTATCACCGAGCTTTAGCTTTTCGGTGTCTTTGATTCTTCTAAAATATTTCCACGCAATCCCGAAAGTCAGTATTACAGCGGCTATTATCAGAATATGTTTCAACTTTACCATTTTTGCAATTGATTATATTGCAATGATAAGTATTGTGAATTTGCTACATTCCTGTATGTGAGCTTGTTAGAACTATCTTCCTAAAACTACCGCAATGTTCTTTTATCCTAAAAATTCTCTAACGAGTTTTACTTGTTTTGGGATCAAAAGCTTTAATCTTGTCTTTGTGGGGTTCATTTCGAGAAGTTGTTGTCTGATAGGAAGTAACCAGGAGTACATTGTTCTGACATTCACCTGATATTCATCGGCGAGTTCTTGAAGGGTATATGATTTTCTGTTTTCCATACTTACAAAAATACGAACTTGTTTGACATAAGTAAAATGCAAAGGAGACACTAGTAGTGCAATCGCACCGAACACACAAGGCTTACTGATATTCAGCACTAACTTTACAACAAAAACAGATGACAGATTTATACATTGATTTGGAATGGTTTTCTAACCAGGAACTTTTTTTGGTAGGCTATGCTTACTCTATCACAAACTTCGGACAGCTTTATGATGAAAATCTGAATGTTGATAATATTATTCAGATGCTGCAGCCTGTGGATGGCTACATTTATTTTTATGGTCCCGATATTGGGATGCTAGAAAAGTCCACTGGTCTTGATATTCGTAATAACTTCCGCTGTGTAAATCTACTCAAAGTCTTTCGCGATATTATGCCTGGTATGGACTCATACAAACTTGCTTCCTTCGAAGAAATGTTCGAGATCAAACGCTCCCAGCGACAATACAAAACCAATATTTTCAAACTTGTACAAGACTGGAACAATCCTTACAAAAAACAACATGTTCTCAAATATAATATGGAGGATGTGGTTAATCTAGTAAGATTAAAACGTGAGATATTTGGGCTGTATGGGATAGGAGAGGATTATTTGGAGGGGGTGAAGTGGTGATGGGGGGATACTTTTCTTCCAAAAATTATTTCACCATAGTTTGCAGCAACCAAAAACATTTGGTCAAAAACAGAGTTTTGAAAAAGCGTTGAAAGGGATCCTATCTCCCCCGCGTCTTACATTTCAAAACCCAGTACAAAGATACAACAAAAATAATATAAATTCTGATGACTTTTTTTTCTGTATAGTCTGTATAGTATTTTTTGCTTTAGTGTTATCCTAATTAAAATATATGTATTATCTTTGTCTTGAAATTATCGCTTCCATGAGGGTAGTATTTTTTGCGAGCCTCTAAGCGGTAGTTTTTTTATTCTTATCGATGTTTTTATAATAAATCTTCCTTCTTTAAATCAACAATAATTTGCACAGCATCTTTTAAGTTTTCTAGTAATTCATCTTGTGAATGTCCTTGAGTTAATGCTTCTGGTACTTCAAGACATTGACCAACGAAATTATTTTCATCAACTTTTGTTATTATTGCAGTATATGTCGTTTTCATTACTTATTACTCTTTTACAATATATGGGCAAAATTAGCAAAAAGTTCCTTATCCTCGTTTAAATCGGATCGGTATTTCTTTAGAAATTAAACTGAATACATCTACTTAATCTTCTTTAAGTAGTCGTTAAAGTCTTTGCATTTTGTGATTTTGCCTGTTTTCATTTCTTCTATGGCTTGATCTAATTCATTCGTTTTTACAGGTTTTATACTAGTAACGACTTCCAAACTTTTTAATAAGGCTACTAGTTTTTTACCAGCTTGAGTTTTTTCGTTAATTTTAATTGTATATGTTGCCATACTTATAATTTTAGGCTGTAATGTTAGAAAATTAGCAAAACAAAAGAACTAAAGAACTGAGGCTAAGGCTATATTTTAATTTTGCCATGATAGAGCTGTTCAATAGGAAAAATCATATCCCAATTTTCGCCCCAAACTATATTTCCGCTTTCAATCTTAAATTGTTTGAAAAATCGAAGCTCTTTGTATTTATTATGTTGCGGATGCGAACACTTGTTTAAGAATTTACCAAAGTCAACAATTTCTTTTTTTGCATCGCTAAACGTTAATTCAATGCAATATTGTTTAACATATTTTGCCGATAATATCTCAATTGCTGTGTTCATTTGTGTCCTTTTGGCTCCAATATTTTTGCAAACATATTATCAGTGTCTTTTGCTTGATAAACTCTACCTTCCTTAATATCTAGCAATGCTTTATCAATTCCTGATACGTTTTTCTTGGCTTTAAATATACTTAATGATAAAATATAATCGACAGTTTCTTTTACCATTTTTTTTCGCATCGTTCTATTTTGTTTGTTATAGTTAAACTATATCTGTAATAACGGCAAAATTAGCGAAAAGTTTTATTATGCTAAACTGTTTTTTTACCAAATATCAATATCCACTTCAATATCATTTAATTGTGCTGTAATATATTTTTCATATGTTTCCGAATCATTTGTAAAATCATCAATATCTTCATCCAAATATATTCGCTTACCTGTAAAGGCCTTTTCAAAATAAATTGAGCCATAAAAATAGAATTGTTCTCCGTAATGACCTAAATTTTCAGCAGTATGTTTAGATTCAGCAATTATTTCTAGACTATTAGATTCAAAAAATACGGCCCATTTTCTCCAATATAAGCCTTCTTTAGTCTGTCCGTTCTGGATTTTACGGTCAAATATATCTAAACAAACACACCATTCTTTATGAGTTTCTGGATTATTTATATTCTCGATTAGAAATTCTATTTCTTTTGTTTTTTGTTTATCCTTATTTGTTGAGAACTTAAGATTGCTAACAAACTCAACAAACTTTTTTAGTTTTTGAATTTCAGAATATGTTGACTTATCAGGAATCCATTTTTCTATTTCATTGTGTTTTTTCATGCCTAGTAAAATTTGATCTGTTACTATTTATCAAGTAAATAATGAGAATCAGATCCTTCAGAATCATCTACAAAAAGAGAAACTCCAATAAATCTTTGACCATATGTTTCAAATTATTTCTAACCGTACTGACATCTCCCTGCACCATTCATTACCTCCCATTCAAATTATTTTTAATTTAAAAACAGTTAAAGATAGCCAATTTTTGAAATATTAATTGAATTAGAAGTTATACAGATACGCTTTTAGTAAATCAATTCCCGATAAATGCGGGATTTCGCAATCTCAAAATGTGCTTCGCTTTTATGACATAACTAAAAGTCTATCGGTATTGTTTACTCCCGTATTTATCGGGAATTCATTATCAGAAAGATATTTTTGGCTTTTATTAATAAAAAAAGCTGTCTTTTAGACAGCCTTCTTTTTTTGACACAACTATGAACAAAACCTTAGTGTCTTACTAATTGCAAAGCACCTTTTTGCTCAATTTTAACTCCGAACTTATCCTCTCCTCGAATAATATAATAGTATAAACCTTCGCATGCATCATTATTTCCACTTATCTTACCATCCCAAGACTGTACAATACTGTTTCCATCATAAACAATTTCGCCCAACTTATTTACAATTGAGATATTATAATGTACTAATTCTCCTTCGTAAACAACTATAAATTGGTCACCAATTCCATCTCCATTTGGAGTGAAAATATTTGGAATGCGGAAGTTAGATCCTGAAATAAAAATTGTTTCTGAATAAACACTTTTACAACTTGCATTAATTGTAGCAACAAGTTCCACAATATTATCGCCTTTTTTAGTAAACTCACAAGTAGGATTATCTCCACTAGACAACAATTCACCGTTTACTTTCCATACAAATTCAATATTTGAATTTCTTTCATAACCAGCATCATCAACATTGGTAAGATTTATAAAAGAATATTTATTTTTATTTATTAAATCGCGTTCACTTCTAAAATATGGGCTTATTGCAAGACTGTCTCTTATTAATAAGGTATCGTGTAACTGACAACCATTGGCATAATTGATTGAAAGACAATAAATACCAGAATTTAAATTATCAAATTTCCCATTTTTACTGATAATTTCATTATTAAGTAAATAGAAATCAGGAGTATAATTATCAGAAGTTATCGTTAAGATAGCATTTGCTCCAGAACAAATATTAGGAGTGGCTATATAGCTATACGACAATTCTTCAGCCACTGTAACTTCTTGATTGTATATTGTCTTGCAATTACCATTAAACATTTCAAAACTTATAGCATTTTTACCTGCAACAAAACCCTTTAACATAAATTTCTCAGAAGACAATTGTTTCACATTAAGACTAGAATTTGTCCAATTAGGAATATTATTGCAATTTTTAATCACCAAAGTTAGGTCTTCGTTAGGACATAGATTTTGTTTTGAAATACTCACTTCGGGGCTAATCAAGCTGTTAAATGTTAATGTCAAACTGTCCGACAATACTTTATTGCCTATAGCCTCAGAATAAAACACTTTATATGTGCCTGAATTTGAGCAAACAAATTTTACATGTTTATTCGCCGAAATAACAGTAAGTCCGGAGGGTAGCAATAGGTTTTTTGCAAAACCATTTATTTCTGTTTCATAAACACTTCCGCAAATAAGTGTATCTTTCGATTTAAAAGCATTTATTTTAACAATTTCTACTGAATTATTACTATCAACATTTTTAGGAATTGGCTTTGAATTACTAATTTTATTAGGTACAACAATCTTAGGATTTTCAGAAATATTATCAGCTACTACTACCGATTTTGCATTGCTACTATCTACATTTTGCTGATGAGTAATAATTGTTGGATCGTTAACTGGCTTGTTTGATAAACTTAAGAATACAATAGCTGTG
Source organism: Bacteroidales bacterium (assembly GCA_038319215.1). GTDB lineage: Bacteria > Bacteroidota > Bacteroidia > Bacteroidales > ML635J-15 > Bact-19. Next base: position 5,383 of record JBBQCZ010000190.1, read on the forward strand.
GCAATCAATATAGTAGAAGCCGCAGCAATAAAATAATATTTATTATTACTTAAGAAATCGAAAACAGTTTGTTTTGGATAATTTGAACGAATATTATTAAAGACCTCCTGAGAAGGTGCTTCTCTGAAATCTTCAAATTTATTTTTTAATATGTCGTTAAAATCGTTCATTTATAATTTTCATTTATCAAAACCATCAATGCCTCACGTGCTTTTTTATATTGCGTTCTGCAAGTAATATCGCTAATTTCCAGTAACTCGGCAATCTCTGTGTGCTTATAACCTTCAATCACATGTAAGTTAAAAACTGTTCTGTAACCAACAGGTAACTGATTAATTATTTCGATAATTTCTCTAGCACTCATATCACTAATTACATCTGATCTAAAATTTTCATCCTGAATTTCATATTCGCCAACATCTTCAGATAAAAAACTTTTTTTAGATTTTAAAAAGTTAATTGCGCTATTAACAGTTAATCGCCTTAGCCAACCTTCAAAAGAACCTTTAAATTCATAATCGTTAATCTTGTATAAGATTTTTATAAAACACTCCTGCATTAAATCCTCCGCTTCCGGTCTGTCTTTGGTGTATCTTAAGCAAATCCCGAAAACCAATGAAGAATAATTTTTATAAAGCTCATCAAAAGCCTTTGAGGACTTCTTTTGACATTGCTTTATTAGTTTTTCATTATCCGTCATTTGTTAACTTATTTTAAGACAATTTTCAATTTCAAAACGTTGTATGAATTAAAAAAAATGGCCATAAAAATATAGCCATAAAAATATTATTAAGTTATTCTCTCATTAAATGCAAAGCACCTTGCACATCATACGGAGCACCATCAAAACCTTCTGCTTTAATTACATAGTAATAAACACCTGGAGATGCATCAGTTCCACCACTGAGTTTTCCGTCCCAACCAGCTTCGTAATCTTCCCAGTTTTCCCATTCATAAACTGTTCTTCCCCAACGGTTTACAATTACTCCGCTAAAGGTTCTCAAAGTTTGTGCTTTTACTTGGAAGTAGTCATTTATTCC
>JBBQCZ010000191.1:0-6376 GCA_038319215.1 Bacteroidales bacterium
AGGAAGGAACCCGTAAAATCACAGTATCACTTAATTTGAATTTTCCTGATGCCAAATCCCTTCCATCACAAACAAAATTACAGTCGCAGCTAAAAATTTTCCTGACACTCTTCTTTTGAATAATACGACTTTGCTCCAACATTAAACATAGTTGAACCTGCAAAGTCTTTTTCTTTTACCGTATAAGTTTTGTACGACAGTAAATCCTTTTCAAGCTTTCTAACATAAGCGTTTTGAGTAATATTTTCAGGCAATATTCCCATGGTCAATGCAACTTGCTTTCTGAATCCAGCTTTTTGAAAACGATTTTTAAAGAAAAATGAACAATAATTTACACCTATTGGCAAAGAATGTTCTCTTGCATACGCAATAACTTTCAGTGCTGTGATTTCCGATTCTAGCACAATTGGCCGTTCTGCTGGAATATAAGTGTAATTGTGTTTTAATAATCTAGACGAATTATATTCAGTCAATCTCAGTTGATGCAAGTTTAAATTAGTAACACCTGCCTCTATCATCTTTGGTAAAAGAGAAATTAGCTTTTCATATTCTTCAGGAATGGATGGAATCTCAATTGTAATATTTGGGATAACAGACTTTGCAAATTTAATTTTATCCAACTTGTATGAATCTGCTCCAACATCAAATCTAATTTCGTTTAGACCAGCATTGGCAAGTTGTGCAATATTATTCTCGTTTGCCAGAATACCGTTTGTGTACATCCAAGTATAAATATCCGGCGAAGCAATTTTACGAACTTGTTTCAAATACTCCAGAGTACGATCGAAATATAACAATGGTTCTCCACCACTAAAGGCAACACCTTTAAATCCAAAATGCTTTACATATTCGGCATAAGCAGTAGCATTATTAAAATCGAATCCCTGAGTGCTAGGAACTTCGTCGTTTTTCTGAGATGCTGGACAATAAAAACAACTTGCATTGCATTTATTTGTAATAAAAAGACACGACCATTTTCCTTCGCCACAAATTTGGCAACCTTTCGAAATTTTATTATAATATGGTTTAGTGTTTTTGAAAAGTATCTCGTTTAACTTATTGCTAATCAAATTATTACGACTGTCGGCAAGTTCGAAATCAGCATACTCATTGAACCATTTTATTGGTAAGTTTCCATAAGTTTTGCGTTTATTATCATTCACTAAATCGTTCAGATAAACATCAAATGCATCCATCGTAAAAAAATAAAAAGAATTTAAGGAAACTTATGTCTCAGCATTTCCGAAACATAATAATTAGTAATCAAAGATAGTTAAATAAAGAACACTCAAATATTATTTAAATTCTAGGCTCTTATTGAATCTTTTAATTTAGAAATTACTTTTTTTAACAAGTAAAGTTACATTTTCCACATGGTGAGTATGAGGAAACATATCGACAGGTTGCGATTCAACATGTTCATACATATCAGAAAGCAAAGCAATATCTCTAGCTTGAGTTGCAGGATTACAGCTTACATACACGATTTTCCGTGGAGCAGCTTCTCTCATAACCTTTATTACATTTTCGTGAACTCCGGCGCGTGGTGGATCCAGAATAATAGTGTCGGGCTGTCCGTTAGCGAGAATAAAATCAGCACTTAATAAATCCTTCATGTCTCCAGCAAAAAATGCGGTATTTGAAATATTGTTAATTTCAGAATTCAATTTTGCATCTTCAATTGCCTCAGGAACAGACTCAATTCCGACAACTTTCTTACAATGTTTTGCAACAAAATTGGCAATTGTTCCAGTACCTGTATATAAATCATAAATAATCTCGTCAGGCATTACAGCAGCAAATTCCAAAGTCTTTCTGTATAATACAAGAGCTTGTTCTGTGTTAGTTTGGAAGAAAGATTTTGGGCCAATTTTAAACTTTAGACCATCCATTTCTTCGTAAATAAAATCTCGTCCAGCAAATAAAATAACCTCCTGGTCGTAAATAGAGTCGTGAAATTTTGGATTTATTACGTATTGTAACGAAGTTATCTGAGGAAATTCTACTTCAATATACTTCATTAGATTTTCAATTAGATCTTTATCTTTTTTATTGAAAATCACAACCACCATAATTTCGCCAGTTGAAGAAGTGCGTACAATTAAATTTCTCATCATTCCTTCATGCGATCGGCTATTGTAGTAATCATAACCTTCACTTTTTGTGAATTCCCCAATTTTATTTCGTATTTCATTGGAAGGACTTGCCTGAAGATAGCAAGTTTCGAGGTCGATAATTCTATCGAACATTCCTTGCACATGAAAACCTAAACCTTCGAGACCTCTATCATCTTTATCCATTTCTGGCTCGTGTGTTTCTAGCCAACGGCGATTAGCAAATGTAAATTCGAGCTTATTGCGATAGAATTTGTCTTTTTCGGAAGCAATAATTGCTTTAAGATTAATATCTTTTAATCCACCAATTCTGCTAAGCTGATCAAAAACCTGTTTTTGTTTGTAGTGCAACTGTTTTTCGTAAGGCAACATTTGCCATTTACAGCCTCCACATTTTCCAAAGTGAGAGCAAAATGGTTCGACTCTATCGGCAGAAAGCTCAACAATTTTTAGAAGTTTAGATTCAGCATAAGCTTTGCGTGTTCTTGTTAACTGAACATCGACAATATCTCCAGGGATTACCCCACGAACAAATATTACGTAATTATCGTGTCTGCCTATTGAAACTCCTTCTGCTGCAATGTCGGTAATTAGTAGGTTTTCTATCACCGGATGTTTTTTTCTCGCCACCTTGTATGTTTTTAATTTGTGCAAATTTAGAAAAACCTACGTACAAAGCGTGAAATATGATTAAAAAGTTTAAAACTATGATTCGGATTCTCGATTTACATTCAAACCGTCAATAACAGGATTTTTGCCATGCTCGACAGGTAGATATTCGGTGTAGATTTTTGACATTGAGTTAAATAATCCTTTTCGGCCAGGTTTGAATCTTTTTTCTATTTCGTTGATTATTTCAGCAGCCTGATTTCGTTTTGTTTTGTCGTCGTAAGGGCAAACTTCTTTCTCAGAAGGAAATCCCATCATATTTGCAAAACTCCTAATTTCATTATTTGTAAGTAGGATTAGTGGGCGTATCAATTCTAATCTGCCATTGAACATTTTTAAACTTGCAGGCATTGAACTTATACTTCCGTGATAGCACATGTTGATAAGTAGAGTTTCGATTGCATCGTCGAGATGATGACCTAATGCTAATTTATTACAATTATGTTCGCCAGTAAGTTCGAAAAGCCTTTTTCTGCGGTGCCAAGAGCAAACAAAACAATGAGATTTACTAGGGTCTTTTTTAAAGTCAACATCAATTTGCTCAAAAATAAACTGTATGTCATTTTGTTTGCAATAATCTGTAATGTATTCTTTATCAATAGAGTAGGGGACATTCACAACATCAATATGTACTGCAATAATTTCATATTTTTCTTTACGGTATTTTCTTCTAGTGACAAGAGAGTCAAGAAGACTCATAGAATCTTTTCCGCCAGAAACCCCGACCATAATTTTGTCGCCTTCCTGAATAAGATTATATTTCCTTATCGCTTGAGCAATTTTTGAGTAAAATTTTTGAATTTTACGTTTATTTGGATTTTCTTCTTTGTTTGTCATTATTGTAAATATCCGATTTTACTTAAATAGGACCAACCAAGTGTCCAGTTTGTGTTTTTAAAAGCTCCTTTATAATCAACATTGTCGAACCAAGTATTCTCATAAACCGCTGTGTTTCCAGTAATATTACCGGTTGGCAGTAGGGTAACAGAATTTCCATCAACAGCTATTCCTGGGTCAGACAGAATATTGCCCGAATTTATAAAATAATCGTTAATCTCAGTTTGTTTTTCTGGAGAAATTGAAACAGATTCACTTACAAGATTCATCACATAAGTATAATCAGCAATTCCAAGATAATAAAAAACATTATTTTCAAATTGTAAATCACCATTTTTAAATTTTGTGTATGAATCGCCATTTGTCTCGTTGTATTGTATTTTTACTCCCCATGCTTGATTGATAAATATGGAGTTTTTATAAATCCCACCACTTCCATTTCGAAAAGAAATTAGGCCTTTACTTCCGGCAATACCTCGTCCAATAAAAGTTGAATTATAAATTGTTGGTTTGGTGCATCCAGAGTAATTATTAAAACCACCATCATGTTCGGCAAGTAAGTCGCCAGCGGTATTTGTTTGAATTGCAAGCCAGTATTGTCCAAACCCGACATATCCGTCATCGAAATCAAAAGCATCGTCAGCGCAAAACGCCGAAATCATATATTTGCAATTTACTGTCCCACCAAAGAATTCGATTCCATCGTCATTATTTGCAATTACTTCGACATGGTGAATTTCGGTACCAGAGCCAACACCTCCAAGAGTTAATCCATTTATTTCGTTTCCTTCGCCAAGACTTGTGCCGCCATGTAAAATCGAAACATAACAAAAGATACCAGAATTATCATTGATATCGCTGCCGCCAAAATCTACACGGTCGTCGTGTAACGGAATGCCTTCAATCTGCGATTCTCCATTTTCGGCATTCACAGGAGCGTTGCCCAAAATAATAATTCCACCCCATAAACCACCTGTTTCGAGTGGGATTGATCCGTTAAGATCGTCGCTTTCGGCAGTAAATATAATTGGTTTTGCAGCTGTTCCTTCAGCGATAATTTTTCCTCCACGGCAAATAATCAGGGCAGAAGCGTTTTCTGCCTGGCCAGGTTTCGCACGAATAATAGTTCCTGGTTCAATAGTTAGAACTTGTCCGTCAGTTACAAAAACCAATCCGTCCAAAATATATTCTTTGTCGGCAGTAAGTGTAATAGTACCAATTCCAGCGCCACTATCTTTTAGTGTAATAATTTCGTCGATATTGTATTCACTTTTTCTGCAACTTGCTAGTATCGTAACAACAAGTAATACAAGAATTGTTATCCTGTTTTTCATAATTGTAATTATTATAGTCGTTTATATGAATCAAATAAACCAAACTCTAGGTTAAAATAAATATATGCAGTGTTATCCATGTTTTTTGCTAACGGATACCAATCCTGATAATTTAATGAAATTCGTACATTTTCGTTGATTTTATATTCAACACCACCGATTATTGCAGATCCATCAGAAGATAAATTCCAAGGATACAAATATGTCTCTGGGATATTAGATGAAAGCTTGTCGTATCTAGCAAACAAATTGAATTTCTTGTTAAGAATATACATTGCATAAGCGCTATAGCCCGACATACATAATGTGGAATTTTCTTGAATATCATATTTTGTATTGAATTCAGCTCCAAGGTTTAACTGAGAAGTTATTTTTATCCCCATAAAGACACCTGAGGTAATAATGTCGTTAACTTTGTTTGTATAGGTAGAAAAAACTTTAAGATTTATTCTTTCAATAGGATTGTAGCCTATGCCAATATTATAAATATATTTATTTAACCCTTCCAGATTACTTAGATAAACTCCATTCATCATTCCTAGTTCGAGTTTTATTTTGTCATTGAATTTATAGCTTGCATTTATTCCTAAATCAGAAGCCGTAATAAATTTGTATTCATCAAGGTATGATTTGTAAATATATCTTTTGCCCCAAAACTTTTCCTGAATTTTGTGCATTTGATTATCAATAATACCAAAATTAACTTGCAATCCTTTATAATTATATGACACGCCGACGTTTTTAAAATATGCTGATCTTTTAATAAGGGAATATTGTGATACATCATCAGGAGATCCGATATCTATTTTAATAAATGCGGAAAAACCATTATTGAGATTAAAGTCATAGCCTAAGAATGCGCGCCTAACATCAAAGTTTGATTCGTGAGCAGACTTTGATATCCCCTGATGGAAATTTGAGAATATCAGAAAAAGTGGTTGCCCAGAAATCTTTGTGGTATCGGAATCGTTGGCAAATATAGTTCCTGATGCAGAAAGAATAAAAATCAGACATAATATCAGTTTTTTCATATCATTTATTTTGATCAAAAATAAGATTAATGATTTTATAAAAACTAACATAATCTTAATTTAACAATTACTTAATATTGAAAAAAAAACTGCCCGACAATTGAATGCCGAGCAGTTTTTAAAATATAAACTTTACTTACTATTCAATCACGAGTTTTTCAACTACAGTTTGAGTTGCAGTAATGAGTTTTACATAGTAAACACCAGGAACAAGGTTGAGAGAAATTTCTTTAACAGTGTTTCCATTAGTAAAGATGTTTTCATCAACGATAATGCTTCCCTTAGTGTCGTAAATTTGATAGTTTACATTTCCGTTAACATTGCTAAAGTTCAAGTTAAACATACCGTTATTTGGATTTGGATAAATTGAGATATCTTCAGCAGATTCTGT
>JBBQCZ010000192.1:0-6373 GCA_038319215.1 Bacteroidales bacterium
TGCATATATTGTGTCGGGAGCAGTTAAAACAAATGGTTCTAACCTGGAAATTGAACCTTTTTACAAAGGTACATCTACTGCCGAAATCTGTTATTGCAAAGATCAATACCGGTCAAACCCAACGGATAAATTTAATATTACTTGGGTTGATGGAACCTGGACTATTCCTGGTGATTATACGACTTCGATAAAATTAACTGAAAACTTGAATTCAACTGAAACTTTTAGTTATTATCCAAATCCGGCAAAAGGGAATATTAATATCAATTATAATTCAATTTATTCAACTACCGCAACCTTTAGAATTTACAACACAAATGGAAGCTTGGTGAGAGTTATTAGTAATGAACCTGTCCAAATAGGTGATAACACGATACGACTTAACACCAATGAATTAAACGGGTTATATTTTCTATCGATGCAAGTTGGAAATAAAACAATCAGTCAAAAAATTATTTTTCAAAAATAAGTTTTTATTAGCCACTACATGCTACTTTTTTTGTAGCTGTAGTGGTTTTATTTCAACTGTCCAATATAGTTATTATGAAATCAGTTGTAAAATTATTGTTTATCTCTATCGTATTCATCGGTAATTCATTACAGGTGGTTTTTGCTGTTCCTACGGATAATCCTTTTCGAGCAAAATACACATCAACTACACCTGCTTGGACAGATTCACTCAATTGGTCAGCGATGGTCTCAATATCTGATTTCAAACAAACAACTGAAACTGAATTTGATAGTGCATTGGTGCGAGCTTTTAGCAATCTTGGCGGCATGGGTGGAACAGTTTATTTTCCAGCAGGAACGTATAATTTTAGTGGGGATATTGTTCTTCCAACAAATGTTATTCTCAGAGGCGAAACTCCAAATCAAACCGATGCCAGACTAAGTGATTTTGCGCCTCCAACACGATTAATTTTCCCAAAATACATTCCTAATTTTCTGAGTAATGGAACTCCAAACAGCACTGCCTTTAAAGATTTTCGAAATGAAGGTGATGTCCAAAATTGCGGTTTAATTTATTTGGATATTAACAGAGGAAGGATTTCGCTTGGAGGATCTGGGTCCGAGCGAATTTTGGTATTTGGTATTCGTCAAAATAATATTGCTCAACCCGATGCAGGAGTTCCTGATATGACTTATATGAATGGGTGGGAGCGCTTCTCCTATCGACACACCAGAAATATCTCAGTGAATGCAAAACGTGCTGCTGCGGTGGTGTGTTCGAGAATAAATGATTTGCAAAATAATACAATTAATCCGATAGATGATGATACCTACAGTCAACCCGGTTATATTGTGAAAGGTACATTTTTGCCAAAAAAAGGTGCCGATGCTTCCACTGCCGAAGATTTTCCGGGGGGTGTAAGTTCGAGTGGATACACTCCTATGAAATATGGAGACAGAATAAAATTTAACTACCTAGATCATTATGGGATTGGTATTTCAGGTGCAAAAATGAATCCAATTGTGAATCCAGTTCCAATAAATCAGGAAATATTACTTTTGGATAATTGGGTATTGACTACTATGCGAGTTAGTTACTTTATTGAAGGTATTGGTGCCATTGCTCGTGGCAATGTGAAGCGTGATATACAAGGAAAAATGGCTTGGATTCACCCAGCAGGGAAAGCATTGAATACCAATAATTCTGCCACATTCGAAAATAGAGGGTTAAATTTTGCAGGTGAAAATATTATTATTGAAGACAATGATTTTGAAGTTATTCGGCATAATTTTTACAGTGGATACGCTTCCGTTGATGGTGAAGGAATTCTTATCCAATGGCAAGATCCATGGGGATTTGATACAAATAATCCATTGAGTGGAGCTTCAACAAGAATGTATGATGTAACAATTAGTAACAATAAGATGAATGCATATATTGGAATTTATGATATTACAGTACCAATAAGTAATTTGCATATAAACAATAATGACTTACAAGGCAAAGGTAATGTCCTCGTATTTCAAAAAAGCCCAACCTATAGAATTGATAATCTTTATATTGAAGGGAATAAAAATCTAACAGGCATATTTGTTGGTTACAAAGTTTCCACAGGTGTATATGCAATGAAAGGAAGTAATATCTTCATTCGGAATAATACTGGCGTTTCTGGTGGAAATGTTTATTTTCCGCCTCAAAGTATTGTAGAAAATAATACCAATTTTGGAACTCCATCTCTTTATCCTGATAAATCGCTGATTCCAATCATGGAATCACCATATCAAGGTGCATATTCAGTGCCATTTGATGCGCCAATAGAACTTACTTTTCGTGACAATATTGAAGCTGTAAATCTGTCAAATATTACAATGAAAGCCGAAAGTGAGATCATTTCTACTCCAGTAACTGCAAGCATTTCAGGAAATAAGCTCATTATTACGAACCCGGGACTTAAAAAGAACAGGGAACAATACACTATATCTGTGCCACAAGGTTCAATTCGTATCGTTGGTAATTCATTGCAAAACGACTCAATTGGATGGCGTTTCAGAGCTGGAAATACTTTTACATATACAGGAGTAGAAAACATGTTAGCCAATTCTAATTTATTTTACCCAAATCCGGCTACTGATAAGATAACAATTAACTCTATTATAACAGAACCTCTAAAAGTAACGCTTTATTCGTTGGATGGAATTCAAATATGTCAAAAAGAAATAAGAAAAGGCAACAATGTATTTCCGCTCAATAATTTATCTAAAGGTGTTTACCTGCTAATGATAAATAATGAGTCGAATAAGCTGATAATTAGATAAAATCGAATTTTTTTGTCTTTTTTATATTCTCTTTTTAGGGATTTTTTATTTTTCATCGTCCTATGTATACATTATTCTTTAATGATTAAATTGAAAAACGCAAATATGAAGTTTAAAAAAAGTTACTTATCTTTCTTTTTATTTTTAAGTAGTTGTTTAGTTTTACAAGCTGGCAATTACGAGTCTGATTTTCAGGTACGATCTCAAATAATTATCAATTATCTGGCCGATAATTATTTTGCAAGACCTTCCGGATGGGTTGATTGTAATAGCCCTTCCGATTACGGGAAATACAATTGGCCGGTAGTTGTAGCCAGTTTTCATAAATACGGAGTGAATAATGATAAAGGGAATACTAATCTACAACACTTTTATACACCAACTTGTGTTCAAAATCGATTCCATTTTAATTTAGCTGGCGAAACATTTATTTTTACAAAATACTGGGGTGCTCCATCAGTTAAATTGTCAGTGAAAGATTATCTGACTGCAGCATGGAATAGAAAAGACAGTTATAATCTGTTGACTGCGGAAGGTACTGAAAATCATATCAATATGACTCGTACTTCGGCATACCTCTATGCTCAAATAGCTCGAGACAGTTTTCCAACTCTTTTCCCGAATGCTCAATCGCGTATGGATAGTGCAAAGATATGGATTAACGACTGGTCAAAGAGCATTTATGCATCTGGAACAGGAGAATGGAATTCAAGCACATACATTCCATACAGCGTAATTGGTTGGTTGTCGTTATATGATGGTGCAAAAGATATTGAAGTTAAAAATGCTGCCAGAGCCGTTCTCGATTATTATGCCTGTGAGCTTGCTTTACATTATACCCAAGGAGTAACTGGAGGATACGAATCTCGAAATGGTTCCGGATACGAAAGTATTGTTACACAAAGTGACTATCTATCTTGGTTGTGGTTTGGTAATAGTCCAAAAAAAATCTCATTTACAGACGGTTCGCAAAATGAAGCTGCTTCGCAAATAATATATGCAGCGGCTTCTACTTATCGTCCACCTATAGCAGCACTAAAACTTGCTAACAAACAGCTCACAAAAGATGTGATGTATTACAACAGTAAAGGTGAGTATCTCCTGAACAATCCCGGAGCGATAAAACAGACTTTTTACATTGGAAAAAGTTATACGTTGGGAGCTGCCTATTTACCTTACGGAGGTTTTGTAGGTGGCGACACTCAATTTCAAGCTTGGAAATTTGTTGGACAAGTAACTCCAAATGAAACCACTACTGCTAAAACAGCCAATGTGATTGTTGGTTATGGTTCGAAAGAATGGAATAAAGCACGAAACAGAATGCCGTGGGATCAACTTGTACATCATAAAAATGTTTTGATACAGTTAACAAAAGTGCCGGCAAATTACACTGCGCTAACAAATCAGGTTATATCAACGGTTAATCAATGGAAAAACAGTTGGACAACAGATTTTGCGAAGCGTTTTCCCGGCGAGAATAAGCCCAATCCCGTAAATTACTCAACAGCCGATGTGGTGAATACCAATATATCGTATATGGCTGTTTGGAAAAAAAATAGCACAGTAACCACAGTAACAAATGGGAACGTTGTTTTCTACGAAATGGACTTGAATTATGCTGCTATTCGATCGATTGCCCAAACAGCACCAACTGTAATTGCTGCTGCTACTGATAATTATGGATTGAAAGATGCAGCAGCTTCAGGTTTGTGTGGATTAATTTTAGAAGTAGCATCGAAACAAGACTACAGTAGTTTTTCTGCTTTTCAATCAGCCATTTTAACTAACTCGTCACTGAATAAAACGGATATCGCTACCGATAAAATAATTTATACCAGTGCTTTGGGCGATGTTATTTCAGTTCAATACAATTCGTCCGGAACTTTTAGCGAGCCACTTTATGATTGGGGTTATGGTCCCGTTACACCTCAACTATCGCAAACCAGCCCACCATTTATTCAACCCACTTGGCCTACAGGCCAAGGATGTGGAAGATTAGCAACTTGGACGGTGAATGGAAAACTGCTTGATCTAACAACTAAAACCTGGGCTGTTTTTGATGGACCAAATCTTTCGTTGAAAAACTCCATACTAAAAATTAACGATGGATCAGCAGATAGTTTGACGATTGATTATTCCGGTTTACAACCGATATTTAAAAGTGGAACGTATACAATAGTAAAAAATATTAACGCAGGAATCGGGTCGCTCAAATTATTTCCAAATCCGAGCAAAGGAGTACTTAATTTAGAGTTGACAAATGCTTATTCTGGAAGTGTCACTATTCAATTGATTGATTTAACTGGAAAGCAAATCCGAGTGTACACTAAAGAAAAATCAAGCGAAAAGGTTGTTTATACTTTCTCTACAGCTTCCGTTGCACATGGAATGTACCTTGTGAAAGTGAAAGCTGGGAATGAAACTACCACTCAACGCATACAGATTAATTAGAGATGTGTAAAAAGTCAATTACCGGCTCGCTAATGGGACGGCAATTGAAAATTTGATTTCAGCCAATAAAGTAAGATTAAATAATTTTTTTCTATTAAGGCTATTAAATTCCTTTTTCGTCTTATATAAAATAACACTTTTTCTAAATACAAATTTAAATTTAATAATCATTTAATCAATTATCATCATGAAAAAACTTTATTTTTTTATTGCAATGTTCTTGTTTCCATTATTAGCTAACGCACAATGGGAAACAACAGATGTTTCGGGGTTTGGTACTACGCCTAAAGAAGCAACATGGATGGTACAAGTAGGTACAAAGCTTGTATTAAATGTGAACGGTTCGGGAATTTATGTTTCAACCGATAATGGAGAAAACTGGGCTGCCAACAATGGAGGATTGGTCGGGACGGAAACCGTTGTTCAAATGGTTACAAAAGGTGATATCATTTATTTTACAACAACTAGTGATATTTGGAAAGCAGACGGCACCGTTAGTCCTTTAGCATGGGTAAAGATTGGAACAAAGAATTTGGCAACTATTCCAAATTCGAATCTTGCTCAAATAGCATTTATAAATAATGATATTTATTTATCCACCAGAGGTGGTGGAGTTGCCAAGAATGTGGTAGTTCCTACAACAGGCGCACTTGTAAATGCAGCATGGACTGTTCTGCCACAAGCAAAAGATTCTACGACGACAGCAGAAACTAAAAGCATCCCTGCCTTAATTGAAGATAATGGTAAGTTACTTGCCGGCTTCGATGATGACAAAACAGGACTTCGGATTTATGATCCAAGCACGAACACATGGTCGGTTCCGGATAGATACAATAACCCTACAACAGGTTTAAGACTAACCGGGAATACCCAAAGTGACATTTTGCTCCGCAATGATGCCACCGGAAAGTTCTACCCCCGTTTAAAATATTTTTTCAAAGATGGTACAACTATTTATGCTGCAACTAAACGTAACCTGAAGGATTTTAACCACAAAGGGATTTACAAAGGTGAGAGAGATGGCTCCGGTAATTATACCTGGACTGCATTTAGCACAGGGTTAGACAATAAGGAAGCAACCAATGTAATCACTTTTAATAAAATTGGGACTAATATTGTGGCCGGTACTAATAATTCTGGTATTGCCATTTGGAAT
>JBBQCZ010000193.1:0-6348 GCA_038319215.1 Bacteroidales bacterium
AATTAACGTATTTATCCGTAAGATTTGAGGACTTTTGTGCCGAAAGTTCAATTGGACATACGTTTATCAGTAAAAATATTGCAAAAAATGATACGAATATTTTATTTATCATGCAGTCTTTATTTCTAAAAATTAAGAAACAAAAATACGCATATTAAATTTAAAGTCAGAATTTATCAAATTAAAGTTTGATGATTTTAAAGATTTGGGTCTCATTCTCAAAATTTCCTTCAATAAAATATGTGCCACTTGTTAATTTAGTGAGATCGATAGCTTCATTTTCACAAATACCATTAACTTGCAGCACTAATTTAGAGCTACTATCATATATTTTGATACTTTCAACTTTTTGCACATAAATTATATCAGTAAAAGGATTAGGATAGATATAGTCGGATAAATCAGTAATTTCTGGAACCGAAGTTAAGCAATATTGATGATTCTGGTTTAACAGAGTCAAGCTTGCGCTGTGTTGATATTCACAGCCAAAATCATCTGAAAGTAATACGGTAAATACTTGCTCGCTATCAACATCCGGATTTTCGGATGTTAGATATGTTCCACTTGCACAGTCGGTGTTTGAAGGCTCATCAATTTGAACACCATAATTTCCTGTCCATCCATTGGTTGTGTAATTATTAGTGTAAGTCCAAGTATTTGGAAAAAAATCTGGATTAAAGTTTAAATTCCAACCAAAACATGTGCCAGCATCCATAGACCAATTATCACAAATCTTTAATGTCCAATTTCCATTTAGTGGACATCCTTCCAGTTGTGAAAAAGATTGGTAAGGGGCATAATCACCGCTTTCAAGACTGCTGTTGCCGGACCCAGCAATAGCCATAGTTTCATTTGCTGATTCTGTAATGCAATACCAATATCCTGTATTTGGCGGAACTCCAAGATTGCAGCCTCCACCGCCTTGAGTTTCAATCTGTACTTGACTTCCATTTGGACAAATTAGATACATTGTAAGATCGCCAATGAAAGTGTGAGCTAATTTCATACAAATACTATTTAGGTCATTTGCATTTTCAATAATTTGATCAGGTAAAAAGCAATCTACTACAATTGACGACTCAAAACATAAAGGAGGAGTATCTGGTAATGCCAAAACATCTGTATCTTCTGGATGCATCTCTTCTGAATATCCTCCATATGCAAAGGACGAATTATAAACAGTGCAAAACTCTATTATATCTCCTAGACACATAATACTTTGATTTGTAGTAGTCAATATCAATGTAGGTTCCTGCGAAATTCTGATTTTTACTGTTTCTGATTGTGTGCTAATACAATCATGGCTATCTCGTGTAAAAACAGCTACATTGTAACCTTGTCTGTCCGAAAAACTATATAGAAATTCAGTTAATCCTTGTCCTTCTGCAACTACCTGACCATTAGCCAACCAAGTAAACCAAACGCTTGGGTCATATAGTGTGTAGCCAACATCGGGATAGGTTCCTTGTGCAATTAATCTTACACCATCACTTTCTCCATTTTCTTCATTCCAACACACATTTACAAATTGTCCTGCTTGTAATTCGGGGCTAGCAGAAATAATATCTACACTGCGCGGAAGACATAAAAAGCGGCTAGAACAACTAGCGGTAAAAGATGCACCTGGTACCGATCCTGTGAAAACTAAAGTAAGGCATCCACTGGGGTTTGTTTCGGTCGCATAAAAACTTACTTCAGGTAATGGAGGATATGTACTGTTAATACAAACTAGCAAAGCATCTTCTGTAGATCCACCATCGTAAACACATAATGATGTTCCAAAAGGAAAGTTATATCCTTCATTTAATATAATTGAAATATGTGTATTTATCGGATCGCTAGAACAAATTGTAACTGTCAAGGTTTCTGGAGCTGTGTAATCTCCAAGAATTATACTTGCAGAACTAGTCGAAATAGTTTGATTGTTACTCACAGACAAATCAATGTTGTCCTGACCAAAAGAAAAGATTGCAAGTACTGACAATAGCACAAAAAGAAATGACTTTTTCATAGGTAATTATTTAAATTAAATCAAATGCCTTTAAAAATAACAAAAACTTAAAATATTCAGTAGTATAAAAGTTTAAATCAAATATAACTAATTATATGTTATAACTTAAATTTTCATCAAATATTATTTCAAAAAATTAATTTGTCGAATTAAGTTGTAAATTGATTGATAACTGTTTTAACTAATGATTGTTAATATATTACTGCATACTCATTTAAAAGGTAGGATGATAATTCATTATTTTTACATAAATCTTTTTTAGCTATGAAGTGTTTTCTTTTTTCTGTGTTCCTAGTACTATCGGCTTCTCTGTTTTCGCAAATGACACCGCAGCAGTATATTTCTAAATATTCGGGAATGGCAGTTACGGAAATGAAAAGGAGTGGAGTTCCTGCAAGTATTACTCTATCACAAGGAATGTTGGAATCTGGAAATGGAAATTCATATCTTGCAAAAGATGGCAATAATCATTTTGGCATAAAATGTCATACCTGGACTGGCGCTAAGATATATGCCGATGATGATGCCAAGGGAGAATGCTTTAGAAAATATAAAAGCGTTGAAGATTCTTACAAAGACCATTCTGATTTCTTGAGAAATAATAGTCGTTACCATTTTCTATTCGATTTAAAGATAACAGATTACGAAGGCTGGGCAAAAGGTTTGAAAAAAGCAGGATATGCAACAAGTCCAACATATGCCGAAAGTTTGATAAAACTTATCGAGAAGTACGAATTGAATGATTATGATTCTGGCAAGGCAAAGCCAATTGATGGTGAAAAACCTGACAAAAGACCAGATCGTCATAACAACAACCAAACTGTTGATGATTTTAATATAAATCCATATTTAAATGAAGTATTGACAAATAATAATGTGCCATATATTACGATAAAGGATAGTTTGACCTTAAAAGATTTATCGACACAACTCGACTTAATGAATTGGCAACTTGCTAAATACAATGATTTAGATAAAGATGCTAAGCTTGTTACAGGAGAACAGGTTTATATTAAGCCTAAGCGCAATAAAGCAGATAAACAGAATGAGACTTATACTTTAAAACAAGGAGAAACTCTCCGTGATGTATCTCAAAAATATGCTGTTAAATTGAAAAAAATATACAAATACAACAATATAGAAATTGGCACCGAACCAGCTCCTGGAACAAAACTTAATTTACGTAAGAAGAAATCTTAATATTATTCAATTACAAATTTTATAGTCTCCGATCCACATTGCAGAATATAACTTCCTGATTTTAGACCTGAAATGTCAATTTTATTGTCAATAATCTTTGATTTTGCAACTATTTTGCCTTCAGCATTGATTATTCTACAAGAAGATTTAGGCGCATTTACAGTATTTAAAACATTATCTTTTACTGGATTTGGAAAAATAGTAAACTGATTTGCAGAATTTGTCTGTATATCAGAAATTATTACATCGCATGTTTTGCAAATTTTGGCAAAAGTGCAATCCTTGTATGCAGTGAGGCAAACGGTATATTCACCAACGCTTGGGTATTCATGCGACATAAAATCAAAACTGTTTCCAACGTAAGGATACTGCATTTCACTAGTTTCGTCGCCAAATTCCCATAAACAAGAATCGGCGTTTTGAGATAGATTTGAGTAATATCCATCTTCTGATTTAGTTGTATATAATGCCTCAAAGTCCGCTCTTACAGTTGTTGTATCTATTCTCCAAATATCCAAACTATCTGTTACAACAGTCCAAGCGGCATTTTGCAAAATAGCTGCTTCTTCAATTGTAATCTCGTCTGGTTTATATGCTCCAACAGGACTTTTGTGATATATAGATGTGTAGAAAGTACATGCAGCAAGATATGTACCTTGCATAGATGGATGACTACCATCGCCAGCATAAAGTACAATTTCGGGATTCGATTCTCTAACTGCTTTTACTGCCATACCACATGGAACAGCCCAAGCATTATTGTTTTCTGCCATTTCAACATAACTTTGTCTTAAACGCCATTGCATACCAAGGTAGGTGCAAAGTGGAGTATAATATGGACAATTTGTAGCGTCTCCGTTTTCGTAACCCCAAGTCATAAAGAACAAAGTTTTGGTGCAGCTATTATTGTTATAAATAGAATCGCACAAAATTTTTGCAAAAGGATAAACTCCTGCTTCTACTTGCGAAGGTGGAAAAGAAGGCATTTGACTTTGCTCCTGTATAACAACATAATCCCAATTACGTGACGAAATCAAATCAAGACTTGTTACACTGGTGGAATGTCCTTCTAGAGTGAAGCCTCCAGGTGCATTTGATTCTACTTCCATAACATCACCGAGTGAATTAGCCACATTTTTTAACATTGTTGGAAGTCCGCCATTATAATAAGTATAGCTATTACCAAGGAATAATACTGATTTTGTTTGTGCTAATAAGGATGATGATACCAACGAAAGACTAAACAGGAACGAAATAAGTAATGTTTTTCTCATAATTTTTTAATAAATAGTTTTACACAAAACAAAACGGTATATTTAAAATATGGTTGCTTATGAATTTTATTACTAAAGATATTTTTGTTAATTAGGACGAGGGATAAAACATCTCAATAATTACTTTCCTGAAATTATATCTTAGTTTTTTGCCTTATTTAAAGACTTAATTTTTGCAATTAAATCTAAATCTAATATTAGCATTACTGCCATGCAAATCATCCATGGAATAAACGTAGCAGACATTTCCTGCGGTAGCCAAAACCAGTTTACGAATATTAAAATGATTATTGCGAGATAGGCATATCTTATATATTCAGCTAGTTTATTTTTTCTTACAATCAATATAAGCAAGGCTGGGATAGTCCAAACCATATTCATATTATTGCCGAGAGCAGGATGGAGGGAGTATAGGCCTAAAGTTAATAATAATAATCCCATCAAAGAAAAAACTACAGCTACAAAATAAAAAATGGCCTTGCGAGATTTTTTCCAAATGCTAAGCGCAAGAAGTAATATAACAATTATCCACGGAATAAGGTAGCTGAAGTCGAAAGAAGATTTATTTTTAGGAGAGGCATCTAAAATAACCACACTTTTTTTAGCAAGACTAGGGTTTTCCATGAACTTGTAAATGTAAACAGGTAGAAACATATAATCTTCTGGATTTGCATCCTTGTCAGTTTCCATTCCCATTAAAAAATTTATTCCAAAATCTATCCAATAATCACGAGATACTAGCGGTTTTAAAAGTTGTCTGAATGTTTGACCGCCAAAATTTGCTTCTTCAAATTTGATTCTGTTGTTTGTCGCCTCTTCAATTATGTCGCGGATCTTTGTTGAGCAATTATTTTTCAAAAAATCATAGCGATAATATCTTGCAGGAGTGCGATAGCAAGTTTCGAGAAGGCTTACAATCTTGTATTTTTCTTCAAAGCTCAAGTCGAGTACTTGTTCGTAAATAGTTCTTTGGGTATATGCCGAAAACTCAACAAAATAATCGTAATCATCAATAGAAAGACAATAATCCAAGTCTCCTTTAATAAATCTGATGTAAAAGTTTTTAGTGCCAAAATAAAAAGTGCCATAATTGTACAATTGATCTATAAACAGAGAGTCATCTTTTATTCGAAGTGCGGTATGTCCAAAAAATGCATACATTTCATCACCAGGGTCTTGTGTTAGTAATGAAATTTGAACATTCTGAGATATAGCATTGGCATTAAAACAAAATAAATTGCAGTAAATAATGCAAATCGCAAGAATTGAAAAAAGTTTTTTCATATTTATAATTTCTTCAGAATTAATTGACAAAACTATTGAAACTAATCATATAAATACCTTTTGATACTCTTTTTTGGCGTTTTTTCAAATTCTGTATCACGTAATTCAATTTTATTTACTTGCATATAAGCTGCAAGTTCTTCGTTTACACGTTTTTGATAATGGAAAAATACTTTTTCTACTTGCTCAGGTTTGAGATTTAGACTCTTTATTTTATCCTGATCTGGATAAATTAGAGCTGTAATAAGATTATTTCGACTTACAATAACGACTTCACTCACCAAAGGAAAATTATTAAATTTTGACTCAATATCTTCAGGATAAATATTTTGTCCAGAACCAGTTAAAATCATACTTTTACTGCGTCCTTTAATGAAAATATATCCTTGATCATCAATAATTCCTAAGTCACCAGTATGCAGCCAGCCATCAGAGTCAAGTGCTTTTTCTGTTTCTTCAGGATTTTTATAATATCCCAACATCACATTTTCGCCACGAACTAAAATTTCGGCAACTTTTCCAGGAACTTCAGTGTTAATTTTCATTTCAAGACAATCAACAGCTTTGCCAGTTGAATAT
>JBBQCZ010000194.1:0-6197 GCA_038319215.1 Bacteroidales bacterium
ACCAAAGCACTGATAGTGCGAAAGAAGATATTCGAGGCTTTTAATTGTAAAAAATAGAGTAAAAAGCGCTGCGCTGCGATGTGTTGATTCGCCGCGGCGAAGTCGAAATAAGCTTTTCGCGCTGCACTGGCCTGCCGAAATGTCGAATCGCAAGATTCGACCACCGCGAAGTAAAATCTCCTGTATTTTGCAATCCAACTTCTTACTTCTTAATTCGATTGCGATGTGCTGAGCTTTTCGCCGAAGCATTCTAATGTTCTGAGTTCAAAAAAGTCCGAAGTCTGAAGTCAAATCGCTTACATTCTGCAATCCAAGTACTCTAGGCACTCTAAGTACTTTAGGCACTCTAAGTACTTTAGGCACTCTAGTGCACTTCTACTGTTTCACAAACTTCTTACTTAACCTAGTTGATTTATCACTCAGCGTTACAATATAAAATCCCTCAACCAAATTGCCAGCATTTAAGGTAATTATATTCTCACCTTTCTGTAATGAGCCTTGGTTATTGTAATCAAGTATTCCGCTAATGTCGGTGATGAAAAGACCTGAGGTAAATTTGGCGGATTGCCAACACACTCCTTGAATTCCCTAAAAGGATGTCATACGAACCGATTAGCTGCAAGTAGCTATGTGTGGATTCCAATAGGAAGGCATGGGTGCGGCGGGAACAGCAATTATATTATAGTTGTAAATCTATAGTTACTATTCTTCCGTTAAAATAGTAGTAGAACCATAAATAATCACAAATATTAAAAATATTCAATACTCTATTTCCTAAATAACAACCTGAATTGTCGATTACTGTTAATATTTATAATCAGATGTCTAACTTTAAATTAAATGTAATGTTTATTTATAGCATTATAACAATATAATTATAATACAAAATGCGTAAATATATTTTTAACATAAATATTGCTAATGTTTATAAAAAATGTTTTATATTTGCAATTAGAGGATTATAACAAAATTAACTATGAAAAGACAAATTGTAACATTAAGTTTATTACTATGTTTTATTGGTTTTAGCTATACCGTTTTTTCACAAGGCGTAGCAATAAACAACAACGGAGCTTCTCCTGATGCATCAGCTTTATTAGATGTAAATGGAACTAATGCAGGAATGCTTATTCCTCGTTTGACATTGATACAAAGAAATGCATTGGTTAATCCTGCAACTAGTTTAATCATTTTCCAAACTAATAATACCACTGGATATTACTACAATTCGGGCACTCCTGCAATTCCAGTTTGGGAAAGACTAGCTACTGGTAACGATTTGGGCTTTGTTGATGGTTCGGGTGCTGCAACACGAGTTGCTTTTTGGCAAGATGCAAATACTTTAAGTTCAAACGCAAATCTATTTTGGGATAATGCAAATGGAAGATTAGGTATTGGGACGAGTGCACCTACTCAAAAATTAGAAGTAGCTGGAACAACAAAGGCTAATCATTTTTATACTGGCTATAATTGGACTTCAAAATCTAACGGAATAAATTTAGGTGTTGATGGAATAAATGGGGGGATAGGATTCTATGATGGTTCTACGCCAAATTCTGCATCAATTTTTAGAGAAGCTACTACTTCTAATTTTTATATTGGTGTTCGCTCTGGTCTAGTGTTAAATGGAATTACTATTAATTCTACTGGAGACATTGGAATTGGAACAACCACACCTTCAACCAAATTACATGTAAACGGAACAGTTCGTTTTCAAGGATTAGGTACAGGTACACAAACAACAAGCCTAATGACAGATGCTAATGGAAATATTTCATCGCGTACATTAAATATTTCAAACTGGGATAATGCATACTCATGGGGAAACCATGCAGCAGCTGGTTATTTAACTTCATTCACAGAAGTTGATCCAACATGGAATGGAACGGCAAATCAAACAGGCGCAATTGGCAGAACTGGAGATGTTGGGATTGGAACGACAAGTCCCACTCAAAAGCTACATGTTTTAGGAAATGCACGTGTTACTGGAGCGTATTATGATAGTAATAATACAGCAGGAACATCTGGTCAAGTATTATCATCTACTGTCACAGGAACTCAATGGGCAAAGGGACAGATAATACAAACGAATTCGGCAAGTGTAACTGCAGGAAACTGGTATCGAATTGCATCTAATTCAGGAGATAGAGCTGATGCATCTTTTACTTTAAGAGACCCAATTAGCAGTGGAGGACACTCAACAATGAGATTTTATGCTGGAGTAAATTATGGCGATGCTAGTGGTATTAGTTTTAGCCTCTTATCTCATTCAAAATATGGGTCAGTTACATTTACTAAAGTTCGTATTGTTCGAAATAGCACTTATGATGGAGCATATCTCGAGGTATTTTGTAACCGTACTGGTACTGTTGAATATGATATGTTTGATAACTATCAAAGCAGCGGATGGACACCTGTGGACTGGACTGCTGGAAGCATACCTTCAGGCTGGACAGCTCATGAATATGAAACCGATCGTTTATTTGCTATCGGTGCATCAGATGATATTTTATCTCTTAATAGATCGGGATATTTAGGAATTGGAACAGCTTCACCAACATATCGTTTAGAGGTGATTGGCGACATATATGCGAATGGAGGTGCCGTTAGAATTTCGGGGAATAGTGAACTTAATTTTCAATCTTATGGTGGAGGTTTTTACATGCAAGATGCTACATGGATTAGAACTTATGGAAACAAAAGTTTCTATCATAACAGTGGGGAAATGAGAACTGATGGTACTTTCCAAGTTGGAGGTAGTGGCTCTACACTTAATGTTCCCAATGGAGGTAATTTTGCATATAGAACAAATGTGCTTTTTGCAAATACTAGTGGCAATGTCGGAATTGGAACAGCAAGTCCTGGGTATAGGCTAGATCTGGCAAACGGAACTTTTGCTTTTGGAAATAGTAATCAAAGAACAGAAACTAGAGACAATGCTGGTTTGCAAGGAAATGCTGGCGCTCAGAGTGGTTTCTTTGAAACAGCAAGTCCTACAAATTTTCCAGCTGGCGCTACAAGTTGGTGGCATCTGATTGATAGCAGACATAGTAATACCGGCAATAATTACTCTATGCAACTCGCAGGTAGTTTCTTTGATCAAAAATTATACTTTAGAAAAACAAACAATAATGCTGCACAGCCATGGACTGAGGTATTAACTGGGGATTACTTTGACTCTAATGTTGTGACTGTTGAAAGTACAAGCACTCTATCTATTACTTCAGGTACCTGGACAGTTATTCCTGGTGAATCAATTACTTTAAATAATCTAGTTGCCGGAGATCGAGTTTTAATTTGGTTCGGTGGGAATATGCAAATGAGTGGAACCGATTATAATATTGTAGATGTTGCTCTCTTTATTAATGGGACATTAGCTAATGTTGGGGGGTATGTAAGGACAAGTATAGACGATGCTTCCAATAGTTATATGGAATATATAAATTATTCTGCTACTGCACGTTATAATGTAACAGCTAGTGGTAATTATACTTTTGACGTAAGGGCATGTAGATTATTGACAGGAAATACAATATATATTGGTGGAAATTCCACTGATTCTAGAGAAGGAGTATTAACAGTATTTGTAATTAAAAATTAAAAAATGAAAAAGATATTCTTATTATTTGTTTTTACCTTAATGATATTAGTTTTAAACGCGCAAGAGTCTGAGTCTATATCAAGAACAAAAATTCTTGCAGTAGGAATGGCAGAATTATCAGATAGCGTTTGTAAAGTGCAACTTGAAATCCCTTCCGACAATTATTATGTTTTACTTACACCTATCGATAATTATGCACAGTTATATATCACGGGAAAATCCAATAACAGTTTTATTGTTAAATCGAATTCAACTCAGAACGCCAAATTTGAATATGTTATTATTGAGCGAAAAATAAAATTTATAGAATCAGATTATATAGATGAAAGAAAAATAAAATAATTTTACTTTTTCAAATATACTAGGACAGGCAATGAAAGCAACACAAGCAGGTTCAATTATTGGCTTTGCATATAATGAACTTGATAAAGAATCTGGAAAGTATTACATCCCAAACAACTTTATTGATAAAGATTATGACGATGATAATATTAACTCTAAACCTTTAGGGAAGCACTAGTCTGATGATAAGATAAACTGTTTAGATAAATCCGCGCACCGCTTTCGACACTTCTTCCAGTTTGACGATTCCATGTCGTTTCGTAAAAACTACACGACCATGGAATGTCATTTTAGTTAATAAAACCAAGTCAAAACGTTTACATTCTGCAATCCAACTTCTTCCTTCTTAATTCGATTGCTCTAATGTTCTGAGTTCAAAAAAAAATAAGTACGAATGAAGAACAACTGAAGTCAGATCCGCCGCGGCGGAGAAGTGAAATCGTTTATATTCTACAATCCAAGTACGGTTCGACACTTCTTCTAGTTTGACGATTCCATGTCGTTTCGCAAAAGCTACACGACGATGGAATGTCATTTTAGTTAATAAAACCAAGTCAAAACGTTTACATTCTGCAATCCAACTTCTTCCTTCTTAATTCGATTGCTCTAATGTTCTGAGTTCAAAAAAAAATAAGTACGAATGAAGAACAACTGAAGTCAGAACAGCGAAGTGAAATCGTTTATATTCTACAATCCAAGTACGGTTCGACACTTCTTCCAGTTTGACGATTCCATGTCGTTTCGCAAAAGCTACACGACGATGGAATGTCAAGAATATCAATAAAAACTAAAAAATACTAACACAAATCCGCTGCGGCGAAAAAGTTAAATCGTTTACATTCTGCAATCCAAGTACTTTAGACACTCTAAGTACTTTAGTTCACTCTAGTGCACTTCTTTTTAAGAACAGCGAAGAAGTCTAATCGCTTACATTCTGCAATCCAAGTACTCTAGGCACTCTAAGTACTTTAGGCACTCTAGTGCACTTCTACTGTTTCACAAACTTCCTACTCACTCTACTTTTTCCATCGCCTAGCGTTACAATATAAAATCCCTCAACGAAATTGCCAGCATTTAAGGTAATTATATTCTCACCTGCGTTTAAGTTGATTTGGTTTTGGTAAATAAGCTTTCCGCTGATATCTGTTATTGATAATGTTAAACTTGCATTTTCTTCTGCATTAACCAAGATGTAAAACTCATCTTTAACTGGGTTGGGGTAAAGACTTTCAAATTCAAAGGAATTCGTAATGTTCGGATTTTCTTGATTATTGATTTTTTGATTGTTTACTGCAACAATATTTGAATAAGTAAATGTATTGTCGAAATCCACAATCTTAAGACGGTAGTAGCTGATGTTATCCCACGGAGCATCGTCAATAAGTGTGTAGTTTTGTAATTGGTTGCTAAATCCTGCAGCTTTTACAATTCCTACATCCATATATCCTTGTAAATCTTTCGATTTCTGAACAATAAAATAATCTGTATTGTACTCCGAAGCTGTTGACCATTTTGTTTCTATAACTTTGTTTTGCAATTCTGCTGCAAAGTTCAATAAACTTACTGGCAAAGGATTCTCGCCTTTTTTTGAGCCAAATGTAAACGGAGAAAAATTTGAGTTCAAATCTGAAATTACCCAACCTGTACTACCAGTTTCTGATGAGGCTGTTAGCCCAATGTCTTCCCATTTTTGAGATACAGTATTAAAGTGAGCAACTGTCAAGTCAACATTGCTTGTAAAACTTGTTATTCCGCTATGATTTTTATTTTCTGAATAAAGTTTTACTTTCTTTTTTAAATCTGCATTCCCATTGATCTTCGACAGATTCCAATATTCAACAGTGCTAACAGCCTCTATACTTTCATCATAACTGACAACTGGATAAGGAGAATCGAAATATTCTGCCATAAATACATCTGTAGTTGCAGTTGTTCCGCTAGAATGCTCAGAAGCTATTCGCGCCCAAATGCCATTTTTACCTGTTGGAAAAACAAAGCTATAATTGCCTGCCACACCATCACGACCAGTTTTAAAGATAGGCCCATTTACAAAACTTGTTGCTTTTCCACCTGCTGGATTTACCGATGACTGATCTAGCAAAGAAATGTATTTAGAAGTTGATGTATTGAAAACTCCATTGGTTAACATAAGTTGATTTGACACTTGAGCAATATTTTGTGGATACACACCGCTTCCGCTATTATCAACTTCGAGTTTGTAAAATGTGGTTTGACTTGATCCTGTAATGTTTTG
>JBBQCZ010000195.1:0-6182 GCA_038319215.1 Bacteroidales bacterium
AAGCGAAAATGTGAGTTGTTATAGTGCAAACGATGGAGAATTATATGCTGGTAACTATATTGTTACAATTGTTGACAATAATGATGGGTCTATTGAGTTTGTTGTTACAGGTGGTAACTCTCCTTATCGATTTGTTTTGAATGATTCAATTTATTTTAATTCTTATATTGATAGTCTTCAAGCTGGGATATACTCATTTGTTATTTTTGACGATCATAATTGTGAATTATTGGTCAACAATATTAGTTTATTTGATAATCCGAATAATAATTGCATCGAAATTCCTAATGCTTTTACTCATAATTCAGATGGGATTAATGACACTTGGATAATTGAAAACATATGGCGTTATCCTGAAGCAAAAATCCAAATATTTAATCGATAGGGACAAGAACTTTGGACGGGTAGTGGGTCTGGCAGAGCATGGAATGGGATGCTGGTTGATAGATTTGTTTCAACTGGTCCATATTTGTACATTGTAAATCTTTTTAATGGGAATTCCAGCTTTTGTTGGCATTGTTACTGTGGCCTTTTAATAATTTATAGAACAAAAGTTTGAACAAAATCTTTTATTACTTCCATATTTTGGATATTAGTTTTATATTTGTCATGAGAGTTTTTCTTGCCTATTTTTTATAACTATTAAGTATGAGAGCTAAATTAAAAGCATTGTTTTTCGCATTAAGATTGCACATTTTTGTTCCTTCAAACATCTATTTTTTTATTGGTAATCTTGCAGGTTTATCAAGATTTGTTCACAAGCATAAAAAGGATGGAATGTGTGATTATTACTCTAAATTCGATTATACAAAGCGTGAAAAACTTTACAATTATGTAATTGAAAATGAAAATTTAAATAACTCAGAAGTTGATTATCTCGAATTTGGAGTAGCAAGTGGTGGCTCTTTTCGTTGGTGGGTCAATAACCTGAAAAATAAAAATTCTAGGTTTTATGGCTTCGACACCTTTACGGGCTTACCTGAAGACTGGGGTACTTTTAAAGCTGGCGATTTTTCAAACAGTAATATTCCACCTGAAATTAATGATAGCCGTGTTAGCTTTTATCAAGGACTTTTTCAACAAACATTATTGCCTTTTCTTGCAAAATATGACAATAAAAACAGAAAAGTTATTCATCTCGATGCTGACCTGTACTCTTCAATACTTTATATTATGACGATAATGTATCCATATCTAAAACCTGGGGATATTCTTTTCTTCGACGAATTTAGTGTGCCAATGCATGAATATAAAGCGTTTATGGAATGGACAAAATCCTTTTATATTCAATATGAGGTTCTTGGGTCAGTAAATAATTTCTTTAGATTAGCAGTTAAAATTAAATAATCTGAAATTTTTCTGTTTTATTAATGATTAAATATTATAGTTTTGTTTGCGAATATAAAATCGTTTATTTAATTTTCGCATTTGCAAATATTCTATTATTATGCCAATTTCAACCACCCGAGCCAAAAAAAACTCAGATAATTATTGACTCAGCTAATCAAATGATCACATTTCTTAAAATTCATACAACAATTGTTTATTTATAATTTGCTTTTTAAATAATATTTGTTTACTTTTGAAGATGAAATGTTTTCAATCAGCGAAAATATTTAAATTTGTTAGCATTTTTTGGACCTGCTAGATTAGAGTAGCATTTGCTGCATAGTGAACATTTTACATATTATAATTTACACATAACCATGAAAATTATGAAACAAAATTCAACCCAAATCAGAAGAAATTTTGCAATTTCGACGATGATAATTGCATTATTTTGTGTCTCAGCAAATGTAAATGCTCAAAATCCAGCAGGTTATTGCACAGTTTTACATCAACCTTGCAATGGCGACGGTGAAGTTCAGGTTACTATTACCGAAGGAATGACTCTTCCATTGACTTTTTCTTATAATAATCATAATGAAATACATGAAAATGTTTATAGCTATACAGATATAATATCAGGTGTGGATTTTCATTTGTATGATTATGTTAGAGTCTATGATGCAAATAATAATTATATTTTTATACAATTGAGTTTTGAACCTCCTTTTGTGCTCGATGATTATGAGTACTTTTACACATTTGAATGTCCCGAAGTCGGGGCAGAGATTTTGTTTACAATAGATGGTGGAGTGCCCGCTGCTAATGTAGAGTACTACTATTGGGCAGATTTTTTTTGGGGTGAAGGTAATCCTTTGGTAGTTGAAGAGGGAAGATACTCTTGCATAGTATATGACGAGAATAATTGTAAAATTGTTTTACCCGATTCTACTTTGGGTGTATATGGGTTACCAGCATTTGAAGTGACCACTAATTCTACCCCAGCATCCTGTCACAATGGTACTGCTGAAATAGTTGAGGTAACTAATGGAATTCCTCCATATAATTATCTATGGAGTACTGGACAATCAGGAAATATTATTTCTAATCTAATAAGTGGCTATTATGTTACTACTGTAACAGATGCACAGGGTTGTACAATGCAAAAAGGAGTTAATGTTAGTCAAATTCCACAAATTGATGTTAACTTTACGACAGAGGCTCCAGAGTGTTTTCAGAATAACGGAAGTATTACTGCTTATGGTTCGGGAGGTGTTTCTCCTTATTCTTATCTATACAATAATGGCGAAACAACTCAGACAATCAATAATTTGTCAGAAGGTTATTATTCTGTAGTGGTAACTGATGCTAATGGCTGTTATGAAAGTGCTGGTACCAGTGTGTATTCTCAATCTCCGATAACTGTGACATACAATAAAATTTATCCTGAATGTGGAGAATCAAATGGGTCAATTGTATTGCTAGTTGAAGGTGGGACAGCTCCATATACAGTTAATTGGAATACAATTCCTGCTCAATCAGGACTCTCAATTTCAGGATTATCAGTAGGTTATTATAACTTTACTGTAACAGATTCTGAAGGTTGCCAAAAATCGGGTAATATCGATCTTTACCATGATGGATTATATGCATATTGTGAAGTGGCAAACACCACCTGTCCAGAAAGTTTTGGTTGGATAGGGATTAATGCATATTCTGCAAATTCTCCAATTGAATATCTTTGGAGTAATGGCGAAACAGACAATATGATTGACAGTTTAGCTTCTGGCCAATATTCTTGTACTATTTCAGACGCAGCAGGATGTACTTTGGTTAAATCAGAAACTGTTTTTGAAATATCTCCCATAGAATTGAACTATTCATCAGTTCCTGCTTCTTGTCCATTCATAGCAGACGGGACTCTTATTGCAATCCCTACTGCTGGAACTCCACCTTATTCATACTATTGGTCCGATGGACAAACAACTTCGACAGCAACAGGTTTACTGCCTGGAAATTACAGCGTTCAGGTTATTGATGCAAATGGATGCAGTAAAAACAAATATATTCAACTTGGTTACTCCTCCGTATCAGATAATTGCTATTGTACGATTTCAGGTACAGCCTACGAAGATACTAACGACAATTGCATTTTTGACGCAGGAGAAAACCCAATTCAGAATATCAGAATAAATTGTTCTCCTTTTGGCTCAGTATTTACAAATGCTAACGGTGAATATTCGTTTTTACTTCCAACTGGTGATTATATATTGTCGGAAATCATTTTAGGCTATTATCCACTCGAATCTTGCCAAGCTCAGTCATATAATATTAGCGTAACAGCAGAATCTGGTTGTGTTCAGACTTATAATTTTGCTCACAGTGTTAATCCAATACATGACATACAAACTCAGATAATTACAGTTCAACATGCCGTGCCTGGTTATGATTATATCCAAAAAGTATTGGTAAAAAACGCTGGAACAATTACAGAATCAAATATTCAATTTGGTTATAGTCACGATGGACAACTGCTGTTTGAGAGTTCTTCGGAGCCATTGCTAAGCCAGGAAAATGCATTTCTGTATCCCGATTGGTATGGAATAAATGAATCTTTCCCAGTTCTGGAACCTGGTGAAAGTAAATATATTTATCTTACATATCAGGTTCCAACAAATATTCCATTGGGAACAGAGGTGTTATTTACAGACTCAGTTTCTTACGAATCGCCAATGACTAACTGGCAAAACGATTATAGTCCTTGGAATAATCTAATGAATTATAGTACCTCAACTATCGGCTCCTTCGATCCAAATAATAAGGAAGTTTATCCGAAAGGACTTGGTACTCAAGGTTTTATTTCAACAACAGACTCTATACTAACATATACTGTTAATTTCGAAAATACAGGAACTTATTTTGCACGTAAAATCGTTATTTACGATACCTTAGATGTCGATCTCGACTGGAATTCTTTGCAGCCAATAAGTGCAACTCACGACTGTGTAACCAGAATTACAGATGATGGTGTTGTAAGTTTTACATTTGATGACATTTACTTGCCTTATCAGGGATTTGGCAGATATGGTTCAGTAACATATTCAATAATGCAGAAAGCTGATTTAGCTCCAGGAACCGAAATTACTAATTCGGCAGCAATTGTTTTTGATTTTAACCAACCAGTGATTACAAATACTGTTGTTAATACAATTTTTTGGCCTGAGGGTGTTAGTCAACTCGAAACGCAAATTCCAATCTCAATATTCCCGAACCCTGCAAATCAAAGTTTCTCGGTTTTTGGTGATAATATCGAGAAGGTTATTATTCTCAATAATTTGGGCCAAATTGTTCTCGAAACTACAAGCCTAAATGATATATTTATTGACAGTTTAACAGCTGGGATATATTTTGTAAAAATCGAAACTCCAAAAGAGACAGTTGTAAAGAAACTGATTAAACAATAATATATTTTCTTTTCTGTTTAATAAATGGTATCTTGTTTAACCTTACAATCCGAATTATGAAGCTAATCTTTGTCTTATTTTCTTTGTTTCTTACTGTAACACTTGCATATTCACAAACAGATAGCGACTTGTTGTCAAAAATAGACATGTATGTTGCAGATTTAAATAATATAACTGAATTTGAAATTGTTAAACTGGAAAACTCAGACTTTATCGATACAGCTTTTCTTAATCAGCAGAGTGAGGGATATGGCTTTTTGTATGGCTATTTTCTAAATGGCAAGTTGTTTAAGATTCGTGAAGTTATTGGAGTAAAATTACTTGATCAGATAGCTATTACAGAATATTATTTTGATGACTCAGAGCTTATTTTTGTCTTTGAATCGGAGAAGTCTGGTAAGAATGTCTTTATTTCTGCCGACGGAACTATAGATCATAGAATCGACAAGCCAAATTTCTCAGTAAAATACTATTTCAATAATTTGCAGGTGATTAAAAAAGCGGAAGAAGGCAAACGCGAAACTATTTTGTTGCCTAATGAGGAGTATTTTCATTCTCAGTCAAAAGAAGGGCAGTTGTTGGATTTTGCTGATGAATATAAAGTTTTACTTTTGGGCAAATGTAAAAAGTAATTGGCGGTTCCGATATTTTACGTTAGTATTTTTACCTGTTATTGCTTTTGTCAATCGAACAGGGCAAACGAATCTAAACTTTAAAAAATAAATGAAGAAAATAAATTTGGAAGTTAACACAGTATCTTATTTTAAAAGCTCTCAGTGTTCAACAAAGTTTATTTGCACTAGTATGGCTAAAATATCGTAATCCATATTTAGATTAGTTTGCCCTGATCAATAACAGCAATTGTCGAAAAATTTCATACTCACATTTATGTCAATTCAGCCGATGGTTTATGTGTAAGAACCCAAAGCTCAACTTCTTCGGAAGAACGCCAGTGTGGATCTCGTTTTGTTTTTTCAGAAGCAGCTTTTACCGTCTTTTTATAACATTTTTCTAATTGAAATCTACCTCCTTCAGCTAATTCCTTCTCTATTGGATGCTCAGTGGACACATTTGTAATTTGAGCTATATTCGAGAATATTACCACAAGCTTTCCGTCTGGTAAAAGCCTTTGTTTTGCTGCGGGGAAGAAATCGGGAAATAGCTTCTCATTATAGTAAATAGCTTCATCAATTCTATCAAGATTTTTAGATTTTGGTAACCAAGGGGGATTGAAAACTATTAGTTCTGTCTGCTTTTCCCACTTGCCAAAAAGATGCCCAAGGCTTAATTCTATCTTTCGAGACAACTTTGTATCTCCCATAAACTCTGTAAGTCCAACAATCGCATTGGGATTTGTATCTGTCCCAAAAACCTTCTGAAAACCATGCTTTA
>JBBQCZ010000196.1:0-6172 GCA_038319215.1 Bacteroidales bacterium
AAGGAAGACGAAATATTTATTAAAATACTCACGACTAGAACTGCTAAAAATAAAACAGTCTTTTTTGTAATTAGTGATTCAATATCTCCTCAGAATTTTCTAAAGTATGGAGCACACGATGTCTTCAGTTTTACAGCTCCGGCATCAAAGGTTCTATTTCGATATCAATTCATTAAGGAGCATTATCTCAAACTGTGTCGTGTACATCCTGACAATTTGGAACTTTTTAAACTTCCTATTTGGAAGAGAGTTTTCGATATTGTATTTTCGGCTACTGTATTATTATTTTTGTTACCGATTTTTTCAGTTATTGCTTTGGCGATAAGACTTGAGTCGAAAGGTAAATTTTACTATACATCTCCACGAGTTGGTACTGGTTATCGTGTTTTTGGATTTTTGAAATTCAGAAGTATGTACACCGATGCAGATAAAAAAGTAGATGATTTAATGAAAAAAAATCAGTATTCAGTTGCTAATCAAGAAACTGAACTGAACGATATCAATCAGGAGATTAAAAGTGGAGCAGTACTAATTTCGGACGATGGTTACGTGCATGAGGCTAAGGTCAAGATGAGTAGAAACGTAAAACGTGAAAATGCATTTTTCAAAATGGCCAACGATCCAAGAATAACCAAAGTTGGTCGCATAATCAGAAATACCAGTATTGATGAGTTACCTCAATTTATCAACGTACTAATAGGCGATATGTCGATTGTGGGCAACAGACCTCTACCACTTTACGAGGCCGAATTATTAACAACCGACCAGTGGTCTAAAAGATTTTTGGCGCCAGCAGGTATTACAGGTTTATGGCAAGTTACTAAACGAGGCGGCTCCAATGTCATGTCGGCCGATGATCGAAAACAACTCGATATTGAATATGCTGAAAATTATTCTTTTTGGTACGATATTAAAATTTTATTAAAAACAATTCCCGCGATGCTTCAACATGAAAACGTATAATCTACTATGACTAAAAGTATAAAGTTTATATTAGCACTATTTTTTCTACAATTGTTTGCTATATCTATCTTTAGTCAAATAGTTGTATTAAAAGATAGTATTAATTTGCAGCGTGAAGATAATGAAAATATTGATGTAAGAGTTGATAATTTAGATACTTACATTGATTTAGCCCTCAGAAATTCACCCTTGATGCAAGTAAGTGAAATTGAGATTGCTAAAATAATGGAAGCAATAAAAATGCAAAAAAAATCCTGGCTTGATTATATTTATATTGATGCGAATTCAAGATACGGTCTATTTAATCAGGTAACAATTAGTGAGTTGAATTCCCAAGGTGGAGAAGCAGTGGGTTTGCAATCGGCTAAGCAGCAATTTAATTATTATGCAGGAGTAGCTCTTAAAATTCCACTTTCTAACTTTACAAGTAAGAAAAACGAATTGAAGATTTTCAATAATACTATTAACGAATCGAAATTACGAAGAAAACAACTGGAAATTGATATCAGCCAGCTTGTCATAGAAGAATATTTCAAATTAATTAGCTCTCAGAAAGTGATGAAGGTGAACCAGGCAACATTCCAAACCATGAAAGTTAGCTATTTAACTGCTCTGAAAGAGACTGAAAACGGAAATATGGATATGAATGCATTGGGTGTAATTGCTACAAATTATGGTAAAGTTGAGGAAAGCTATATTATAGCTATGAACGAATTTTACGCGCAATACTATAAACTTCAGATATTAACCGGGAGCTATTCAAAAAAATAAGTAATATGAATATTGTTAAGTTTGTCAAGATTTTAGTAAAAAAAATCAATTATATTTTGATTTTACCCATACTGGTAGGTGGTTTGGTGTATTTTCTCACGAAAGACTTACCTTTGAAATATGAAACTGAATCAACAATTTTCACTGGTATAACTTCTAATAGTGGCTTGGATGTTATTGCTTCAAGAATTGATAATGTAGCTACTCAAAACGAATACAATAACGTTTTGTCTTTGTTTAAGTCAAATAGCTTATTTACAGAAGTTTCACTAAAATTACTTACTCAACACTTATTACTCGATAAAGCTCAAAAAGATATTATATCGCAGGATGCTTATGATGATTTACAAAAGTATATTCCTTCAGCAATAAAAAAACTAATCGTAAAAAATAATTTTAAAAAAACGTATCAAAACTTATTCAACTATATCAAGCAGGATGATAGTAATTTTATATATCACTTACTAAATCATGGGAATAAATATTATAGTATAAAAGCCATCTCAAATCTCAAAGCAGTTAGATTAAGTCAAAGTGATATTATACAAATTTCTTTTGAGTCAGATGATCCTGGTATTAGTTTTAATACAGTAAAATTTACAGCTGAAACATTTATTGATAACTATAGTCAATTAAAATTTAAGCAATCGAACTCTGCTGTTGAGTATTTTGAGAAAAAGTTAAGTGAAATGACTCTAAAACTTAATGATGCTGAAAATAGATTATTGAAATTTAATGTTTCAAACGATGTTATTAATTATTACGAACAGACTGAACAGGTTACCACGCAACAAGAAAAAATAGAGATTCGTTTGCAAGAGACAAAAATGGAGTACGAAGCCTCAGTAGCTGTACTGAATAAGCTTGAAAAAGAAATTGATAAAAGATACAAGGTTGATTTAAGGCGGAATGAAATTTTAGGTTTAAGAACTGAATTGGTTAATTGCAATAATAGGCTTGCTAGTTTGGAGATAAAATCAGATGTGAAATTTCAATCTGAGATAGATAATTTAAAAATAAGACGTCAAAATTTAGAAAATAAACTTACAGCGCGAGTAGATTCAATATATTTTTATGAAAACAAAAGTCAAGGTATTGAATCCCAAAGAATTCTTGGGCAATGGCTCGATGCATTGAAGAATAATCAAAGTAATGAAGCCATGTTAAAATCGATGAAAGAAAGACAAATCGATTTTATGAAGCAGTTCAAAAGATTTGCCCCATTAGGTGCAACTATTAAACGCATTGAACGAGAGATAGATATATATGAAAGAGAATATCTTAACGTGTTGAATAATTTGAATCTAGCCTTACAGCGGCAACAAAATACGGATATGATTTCAGATATGAAAATATTAGATGAACCTAAGTTTCCAGTTACTTCTATTCCTTCAAAAAAGAAACTTTATGTTATAATTTCTGCATTGTTTGCTGCGATATTCTACATAATAGCCATTTTAATCATCGAATTACTCGATTCAAGAATTAAATCACCTCTAAGATTAAAACAATTAACTGGACTTGAAGTGATTGGTGCATTTTGTTTAGTTGATAACAAAAAGTTGATATATGCAGAAAAACTCATCATCAAATCAGCCACATTTATTTTTGAGAAGATTAGAATGCTTTCTGCCCATACTCCAAAGCCATTTGTAATTCAGTTAATTAGTGTGTGGGATAATTCTGGCAAAAGTTATGTAGGCAATATTTTATTGCAGGAATTACAAAAAAGGAACTTTCAAACAGAAGTTTTGGATTTTACAAATAGTGGAATAAAGGATAATGATCAAACTACTGGCACTAACTATCCCGAAAAATATCTAAAATTTAATAGTTATGCTGAAATTATAAACTCGGAAAGTATTGATAAAGATTTCATTATAAGCATTATTCCAACAATGAGTGATGGTATCGAAAACCCTGTTATTTTAAAAACTGCTGATTTAACTTTAGTCTTTTATGATGCAAACTCTACTTGGAATGAAGCCGATTTATTCAATTTAGAAAAACTTAAAAGCTTAATTGACAATAACCTATTTGCAGTCCTTACTAAGGCTGATCCTGAAAATATAGAAGAAATTTATGGTGAAGTTCCTAAAGCTCGTTCAAAATTTAGAATTATGGTAAAAACTACAATCAAAAGATTTTCTTAAATTAAGTAACCCAATATTTAATTCTTAAATATTTTGAAATAAATACCTCGACAAAATAATAGCATGTATAATAAACTTATTAATCCTCAGAAGTTTAACTACAGGAACTTTATTGTTATGAGTTCAGTTAGTACAATACTTATAGTGTTGCTATTAGTTGCAATTTATTTTTTCAGCAAGGATGAGTTGATTGTAGGAGCTGCAATGTTAGTAGTCCCATTTTTAATCATTTATTTATATATTATTTTCAAATATCCAGTAATTGGTTTTATATCAGTACTTTATGTGAATTATTTCGCAATTGGTCTATCGAGATATATTCCCGCACCAATGGGATTGACGGTGGATGCTTTACTACTTTTGACTTGGGTGTCTCTTCTTTTTTCTCAG
Organism: Bacteroidales bacterium; assembly: GCA_038319215.1. Lineage (GTDB taxonomy): Bacteria > Bacteroidota > Bacteroidia > Bacteroidales > ML635J-15 > Bact-19. Next base: position 4,278 of record JBBQCZ010000196.1, read on the forward strand.
TTTAATAATAAAATAGACTGGAAACTTGCAGCTAAAAGTTACACATATTTAGCAATAGTATGGTTTGCAATGACTTTGATGCAATTATTTAACCCTGAAGCAGTAAGCCGAGAAGCTTGGTTCTATGCTATGCGAGGGCAGAGCTTATATATTTTCCTTTCCATTCCTCTAGTCTATTTGATTTTCAATAAACCCAAACATTTAGATACTTTAATTACTTTATGTGCTTGGTTTACCTTGTTAGCTGTTGCAAAAGGAGTTATGCAAAAATATATGGGTGTTGACCGATGGGAACAAGTGTGGCTCAATGAACCCGGTAACCAGTCAACTCATATCTTAAATGGTCAGTTACGAGTATTTTCTATTTATTCAGATGCAGGAACTTTCGGTAGTTCAATGGGATATTTTGGTGTACTATTCTCCATATTAGGCATACATGAAGCTAAAAAGAGCAAAAAGTTTTTATATTTTTTTGTTGGCTTTGCATCTTTATATGCCATGTTGATATCTGGTACAAGAAGTTCAATTGCAGTCCCTTTAGTAGGATTTGTAATGTATACTATTTTAACTAAAAAATTTAAAATAATGATTACAGTTGGATCAATAGTTTTTATTTTATTTTTCATTTTGAAATATACAACTATTGGTCAAGGAAATTATGATGTTAGAAGAATGCGAAGTGCATTTTCCGATAATAATGAATCGTTAAATGTAAGGCTTGATAATCGCAAAATATTTGCTGACTACCTTAAGACTCGTCCTTTTGGTGGAGGAATTGGTTCTGCTGGAAACTGGGGATTACGATTTAGTCCAAATACTTTATTAGCTCAAACTGCCACCGACGGCTTTTTTATTCAGATTTGGGCGGAGCAAGGCATAGTAGGATTGAGTTTCTATTTGTTTCTGATTTTTTACATAGTTATTAAATCTACTATTTTGATTTTTTTTAGATTGAAAAATCCGCAGAATATTGCTATTGCTATTGGATTTACATGTGGTATGTATGGACTAATAGTGACTTCATATAGTGCTTCTAGTTTAGGGCAAATGCCCAATATAATTATTGTTTTTGTCAGTATGACTTTAATCTCACTTATGCCTGAATGGGAAAAAAATGATATACAACCTGAGATATTAATAAAAAACTAAGTTCTGAAACACATCGGTTTTCATGATTTTTTAATTGCTACACTCTTGTTGAGGAATATATACGCGAATATTTCATGTAGCACAAAGATTAATTCAGTCATCTTGTTCTTTCTTTCTTTCTTTCTTTCATTTTTTTTGTAAAATATACTTCTACAAAAAATAGTTTTTTTTGCCATAGAAGTTTATTTTAAATACTACAATAAAATATTATAAAACAACTTATATTTGTATTTACTTTAATTGATAATTCGATATTAAACAATTTATAAATAATTAAACACTAAAATTTACCCATTATGAACATTTCAATTGTAGGAACAGGTTATGTTGGATTAGTTTCGGGAGCTTGTTTAGCCGAGACTGGTGCCATAGTGAATTGTATTGATATAAACCAGAGTAAAATTGATAGTTTGAATGAAGGTGTAATGCCTATTTATGAACCTGGTTTAGAAGATATTGTTAAAAGGAATGTATTGAAAGAAAGACTTTTTTTCAAAACTAAGCTTTCGGAAGTTGTCAATTCCAGTGATGCAATATTTATAGCCGTAGGAACACCACCTGATGAAGACGGTAGTGCAGACCTTAAATACGTGCTAGGTGTAGCACGCGAAATTGGAAAACATCTGTTGAAATATACAGTGATTGTAACTAAAAGCACAGTGCCTGTTGGTACTGCAAAAAAAGTAAAAGCAGCTATTCAGGAAGAGTTAGATAAACGTGGAGAAAAAGTTGAATTTGATGTTGCT
>JBBQCZ010000197.1:0-6091 GCA_038319215.1 Bacteroidales bacterium
CGCCTTTTTGACGGTATGCCGAAAGATGAATTTCAGACCGTCCAATTCAATAACTTTTAAAGTATCTCTTATGGTATCAATTCCAGGTTGGTTTGTATTTTTCAGAAATATATTCTTGAATTCATTTTCTTTGAGAAGGAACTTCAATTCGTTAAGGCTTTGTATCCGAAGCAGAAATCCTAAAAGTGCCGGAAGAATAACACTCGACGTTTTGTATTTCGGATTTACCCTACCATCTCTTAATTTCTTGATTTCGTTTTCAATATGATAAACATTTTTCATATAGTTCACAAGTTTTTCAAAGTAGTTATTTCGCATATTTCATCCTCATTTCCCATCAGATATTAACAAGAAACGAGGATGGATGGAAGTGCGGAATTTTTCCGAATCTGATACATATTTGAAAGAACGGTGAACGCCTGTAAAACATGGGGTCTGAAGGATTGGAAGCTAAAGTGCTGGGTGCTGTCCATACCGTACTGTGTGGATTCCATTACCATTTCGCCAAGAATATTTTCCGGATGCCCTTTTGTCTCATCATCTTCATCTGGTAAAAAATAACTGTTCATCGAAATACCGTTCTCATCTTTTCCTAAATGTATCCAGTCAGGCTGTGTTTCAATTACTCTGTCACGTTTTTGTAAAAAGATAATATCCGCGGTAACTTCCGTGCCTGCATTTGCCTTAAATGCGTTATTGGGGAGGCGTATTGCACCTAAAAGATCTGCACGCTGCGCGATGTATTTACGGACCGCAGAGTTTTCCTTGTCTAAAGTTCCTTTGCTTGTAATAAAAGCGACAATCCCACCAGGTCTTACTTTGTCTAATGTTTTTGCGAAAAAATAATCGTGTATAAGAAAATTATTCTTATCGTATCTTTTGTCTGACACCTTAAACTGTCCAAACGGCACGTTGCCTATTGCAATGTCAAAGAAACTGTCGGGGAGATCTGTTTTTTCAAAGCCCTGAACTGCAATACTTGATTTTTGATAAAGCTGCTGCGCGATCCTGCCAGTGATACTGTCGAGTTCTACACCGAAAAGTTTTGAGCTCGAAATACTATCCGGAAGCATTCCTAAAAAATTGCCTGTGCCGCAAGATGGTTCTAATATATTGCAGTTTTTAAATCCCATATTCTCTATTGCTTTGTACATTGCCTTTATAACAACGGGTGAAGTATAAAATGCAGTTAGAGTTGACTCTCTTGCAGCCGAATACTCGTTTTCGTCAAGTAATGCTTTTAGCTGTAAATACTCATTTGACCAGCTACTATTTTTATCGTCAAATGCCTGTGACAGTCCGCCAAACCCTACATACTTTGAAAGCGTTTCTTGTTCGCCAGGAGTTGCATATCGGTTTTCGGATTCAAGCTGTTTTAAAAGCGTTATTGCTGCAAGATTATTTGTAAACTTCTCTTTTGCACCGCCAACCCCGAGCTCATTATTAGTAATCCTAAAATTACTGCGTTCAGAAATAGGTATCTGTGGATTAAGATCAAAAGATTGTACTCTTTGTCTGGCTTTAGGTTTTTCCCAGAGAGGGGTAACGGATTCTGGTTGTATCGGTTCAGGTTCCATTGTCTCTGTTTCTTTTTCTTCACCATTAGCAATTTTCAATTCCTGTTCGCCAGATTCCAAGGTTATCCCTTGGTCGGAAATCAAATTATCCGTATGCAGCAAAACGCAACCATGGGAGAGTTCGTTAGAGATTGGAATTAATTCAATATCCAGAGGTTCTTCGTTTTTGTCTTCACTGGCGTATGAAATTTGTTGCTTATTTTCTTTTATAAAATCATCGACAATCAAATGTCGGTTCAATGGATTTTCCCGGAGCATAAGGTCAAAATTTTTGCGTGATAACTCCTTATTTATTAGTGGGAAAGATTGGTCAAATAACCTTACGGTTTTTTCATCAAATGCTAATATGTTATATTCGTTTGAACCAAAATATACGGTATCTCCAAGATGAAAATCGCACTTAACAAGAAGTTCCTGATTGGGGTTTAAATCTGCCTCAGTATCAGCAATATCCTGTTGCGCATCTACGGAATCCCCGCCATAGATATTTGCAAGTTCATCATCTTCGTACTGGTTATCCCAGTAACTATCTTGCGGTTCATCTTTCCAGTCAGCAATGGATAATATTTTTGAGGCAATCTTATTTTTAGCATGTAACTGTCTGGTCGTTTCTTGTAATTCAAGATAGGTTGGATAGTATTCTTTTTCTTTTGTGCTAAGGTATCGGTCAGCTGCAATTAGCTCTGTAATTCGTTTTGCCACTTTGCTCCAGGTTAGAATAAGATTTGTTTCATCCATTGAAAGGCCAAGCCCTTTACTGCTGTGGCTTTCACTAATTCCTGTGCCAGAAATGATAGGCATTACCCCACCGACTCCGTACTCATTTATTAGAAATCTCTCGTTTTGACTAGCAGACTGCCTTTTTTCAAACTGTTCAAAAATCCTGTACTTGCCTTGTTCTATGCCGCTTCCACGCAAAATCGCAAAATCTATAATCTCCTGGTTAAAGCAAAAAGCAACCGGGGCATTAGTTCCGATTGCTTCTTCTTTGGTTTCAATAAATAACATTTGCTGACTTACCGACGGTAAAGGCTTGTCTGTATCCGTAAGATTATTTAATAGGATCATACCGTTATAGTAATCTACAATTACTCCCCAGTCATAAAATCCTTGGGATATGCGAGTTTCAAAACTGCCTTCCCACATTTGAAGTACATTTTTATATGTTTTGTATCCAGCCCTGCGGTCACCATCAACCGTAAGTTCTGTGTAGTCGTTATTGAAAATGCTTTTTATATACTCGATGCGATCACTATTTTCACTGTGAGTTGCAAAAAACTTGGTTATTTCTTTTTTAGTATCGCTTATGTGCGGTGATGTTTTCAAAATCGCATTAATCAGTTTGTCTGAATGAAAAAACGGAAGACTTTTGTCCTCCGTTTCTCTGTTGTAATATTCTAATTGTAAATCAACTCGCGGAGGACTATCTCCTCTGCTTCCATTTTGATGTTGTTCATCATCCCGACCCACTTCATCTGATTGCTTGCCTTCAGCGTTTCTGTCACTCCCTGTGACTTTGCCATCAGGGATGTAATTTGCTCCACCTAGGCTTTGGCTGTCTTGTCGATCTCGAAAAGATGATTCATTAGTTTGCCTGAAATGACCATCCCTGCATAAATCCCTTTCCTTTGCGTCTTTAGAAATGTTTTGTGTAACATCCCATATTTCCCTATTTCTGGTTGCTGTGGTAGTGCTAGATCCGGAAGAAGATAATCCCCCTGCGTTTTGTAAGTTACGTTGCGCATATTCGTTCATCCTTTCTATGTTTTGATCGGTATTTTTATCATACTCAATTAGTTCTTTAACTGCAAATGTGTGAGTTTGTATAACTTTGGATTTTTGAATATTTTTAATGGTCTCAAAAATCTTGCGCAAAACCATTTGTGAAATATCGCTCGCTGCATCCCCAATAATGGCAACGGTTTCAGATGTATTAAAGTCCGAAATATCCTTAAAATCTTCAGCACCAAAGTGCTTATTAACATCTAATCCGCAGCGTAATAACAAAATATATGCAATAGAGTTTACTAATGTTTCTTTGAAGTTTTCCTTAATAAATTCTTCCTTGTGGCCTTTTAAAAAACTGTTCTTTGCGACCAAAAGTAGTTCCGACAAATAGTCAGGGGAATTATCTTCTACGGCATTATGTGCTGTTTCGATTAGTACAGAACTTAAAGTTTGTTTGTGCCAAAGTTCACCAAAACTGTTTTCCATCGATTCAATTACGCTGTCTACATACCTGTGTTCCATTTCCCATAGACGAATTGACTCATTAGATTTACTGTTTGTATCTGAAACGTCAAACACATGATCAAGCCTAAGCTTGTTAGTGCTGTCATCAATAAGAGCAATACCTTTAGATCCTTTGTTTACCCATCTCCCAAAATTGTTCCAAAGCTCAATTGATGCGCATATAGTAGCTGTTGGCTTTTGCGCATGTATTAGGAGTTGTTCTTGAAAATTGTATTTATAGTTCCAGGCAGCCGTTGTCAAAAATGACGTCCAGTTTTTGTAGTTGCTAGTAATTTCAAGTGCTGTTTTAGTACTAAGCTCGGTTATTAATTGAAGTTTGTTAATCACTTTTAATGTCCTCCTTTTTAAATAATTTTAACTTTCACTATTGATTCACGGCTTACTTATGACATGATTTTTTCCTTTAAAATAAAAAAGCCAGCAGAAGCTGACTTTTATTTTTATTAGTCTTATACAATAGTCAATTTTTATGTAGGTGCGGAAAATGCTGAAGCATGTTTAATTTTCAGTACTGAAAAGATCATTTATCCAAATTCTCATCTTGTGATTTTATTCTTTCTTCTACACTTTTAATGATTTTTTGTTGAGCGGAAAGGTCGTTTTGATCGTTATTGTTAATACCAAATGTCTCATCCATCAATTCATTAAATTCAGGATTATCACTTTCTTTTAAAATTGCCGAACGGATAAAAAATTGTTCAATAACACATATGAGAAAATAGACAGTTAGAATAATGCTTCCGATAGTTTTACAGATATCTGGGCCAAATAATCCAACAATAAGGAATATAACTCCTATCAATCCAATGAACACATATTTAACTAGATTTTGAATTATCCCCATAATAAAAAAGTACATAGGATATTTTCTTTTCATGAAACACCTCTTTTTGTATATTATTTTGTATGATAAATTAATTGCACCAAAATCCTAATAGAATCTTCTCATGTATTTCCACCGCAATACATATTTAGAAAAAATGATGGTTACGGAGAAGTGCTATGCTCCGTCCCTGTATTCATGGATATAATATTGATTTCTGGCAACAGGCGATCGTGCTTTTGATTTGTTCGTGCAAAATCACCAATGAAAATTACATTAAAAGAGTCTTTAGCTTTTGCCATTAATGTTAAATTATCTTTTGAATCAATCCATGAACTTTTCAGCAGCTTATTCACGTCATTAGGAAATTCAGCAGACAACTTCACCGTTTGTTCTTCATCAAGTCTATTTTCCAAAGTCACATAACATGTGATATAAACTTTGTTGTCTTTCACCTCATAGTCTGAGTAATAGCTTTCGGATTTGATAAGTACAATTTCATTATTAACAGCCTTTCTGCACCCAGCAGGAAAAGACGTTAATACTAACATCGCAATTAAGAAAACTGACATTTTTCTTTTAATGGGCATCTACATGGCCTCCTTGCATGTCATGGTAAATGTAATATTCAACTAAAATCAACTTTGTTTGTAGAAGCATATACATAACTCAAATCTGTAATGTCTTCTCCACAATTATAAAAATTATTGTCCGCATCTGAAAGTTTATTGTTATCGATATCGTTATCGTCAAATATTTCATCTAATAACTTTTCTCTTTTATCTCTATCTTTTGGAACCTCAAAGTTTGGAAATACAGATAGCACATTTTCGAATATGGAAGCATTTTTGTTCGAACCAATTGTTTTTAACGCTTTCAATGTTTCTAATGAAAAATCTCCTGATGAGTTATAAAAATACTGACTGAAACCGCCGTTGTTAATTTCCTCATTGAAAGTCTGGCAAAAATACACAACTGATTCTGTCGGTGAAAGTTTTTGGATTTCTTCTCCATATGATGACTTGCGCGACAAATATCCCCATAGAGCAACTACTAAATTGTTTTTATTTTCGATCTGCCAAATTTTATTTATATCTGAAATATCATATAATTCATTAAAATTGTCCAAAGATTTATCAATCCTATTGGATTGCTTTTTTTTTGATAAAAAATCAAATATCCCCATTTCTATTACCTCTTTTCATTTTCTACAATCTTACTCGCAGATTAATTATTTCATTAAATGTAGTTAGTGCCCAACACTTTCGGCTCTGCTTCAGATTTTACCGTATAACACCAGCAGTTTAGCTTCTGCCCTCAATTTTAACTTTAATGCTGCCCAATTACAACAGTTAATTCATTTTCTCCAAAATAATTACCTTGCTTTTCATGAAATTGATAAACTTTCCCCCTCCCCAACATTCCAACTTTCCTATTC
>JBBQCZ010000198.1:0-6085 GCA_038319215.1 Bacteroidales bacterium
AGTGATTTTAAATAAATAGTTGTCAGAAATTTTAAATCTACGTATTCTGTGGCTAAAATAATTATCAGTGAAGGATAGTGATAATGAAGACACTATTTCAGAAATTAAATGTATTTTTGTCTATATTAGTTTAAATTTTAGTGAAATAAAACTAATAAAAGCTTGGATGGGAGATTACAATATATTCTTTATCCTAAATTTTATTAGAATACGGGGATGTTTTATGATGAGAAGGGCACTAATAGTAATATTTATTTTTATATCTTTTGCAAGCGTTTGTAAGGCATACGATACTCAGATTGATAGTCTGGAGAAGTTAGTAAATACTTCTGCAGATATTAATGAAATTGCTCTCTGGAAATTGGAAATTTGCAAAATTCGTAATTCAGAGTCGACTATTGACATGTCAAAATCTCTGGGAGAATTGCATTCATTGCTAAATTTGATTGATGATGAAAATACTTTTATCAATATATGTATCTTTTCTGGTAGTGTATTTAGATCTTCGGGGCAATATGATAATGCTTTAAAATACGATTTTCTTGGATTAAAACATGCAGAGAAAAATAACAATCTCTTATTAGAGGCTAAATTATTAAACAATATTGGGATTGATTTTTATCAAACTAAGAATTTTAATAAGGCTCTGGAGTATTATCTTTTAGCAGAAAAAATATATTTGGAAGTCGGCGACACACCTGGAACTGGCGATTGTTATAATAATATTGCCATGGCTTATGATGACCTTGAAAAAAGCGATTCTGCTTTATTTTATTATGACAAGGCCCAACTTATATTTGAGAAAAGTAATGATAAAGATGCAATTTCTGATATTCTTAATAATAAGGCAGGTGTTTATTACAAAAATGGAGATTTTGAAAAGGTTCTTGAATTAGTAATGAAATCTCTTGCTATTCAAGAAGAATTGGGCAATGAAAATAAAATAGCTTACACTTTGATAAATATCGGAATGCTTTATGCTTCGATGGGCGAATATAAAAAAGCAATTGAATATGAGGAGCGAGGCTTGTTAATTGCTGAAAAAAATGGTAGTTACCCTCATTTAAGATTCGGATATAAAAGCTTATCAGATGCTTATGCCGGTATTGGGGATTATCAGAAAGCATTTCTAACTCAAATGAAGTATGAGGCTGCAAATGACACTATTTTTAATCAGGATATGGCACAAGCAATTTCTGAAATGCAAACAAAATATGAAACTGAAAAGATAGAGCAACAAGTTAAACTCTTACAAACTGAAAACGAACTTGCAGATACCCGTATAAATAAGGGGCGAATACTGATTTTGACTTTTTTAATTGTTATTATTCTTGCTTTTATAATCGCAATAATTTTAATTCGTCAAAATAAGTTTAAATCACGCTTAAACAAGGATCTTGAAAGTAAGAATATTGAGCTGAGCTCGCTAAATGCAACAAAGAATAAGTTTTTTGCAATTGTATCACACGATATGAAAAATCCACTTTCTGGGTTTAAAGCGATTACAAGTTCTTTGGATGAATCATTCGATGAAATGTCAGAAAATGATGTGAAAAAATACATTAAGTTATTGCGTAACTCTTCAGATCAGTTAAATGAATTGCTTAAAGGTTTGCTCAATTGGGCTGCTCTTTTAAGTTCAAATAAAGAAATCGTTGTAAAAGAATTGCAACTAACCGAGATTATTAATGAAATTGTTAAGCTTGTAAAAAATGATTGCAATTTAAAAGGTATTGAACTAAATGTGAACATTAGCGACCACCCTAAAGTTTATGTAGATGAGAATATGTTGCTTACAATTGTACGAAATATTGTTTCGAATGCAATTAAGTTCACTCCTTCTGGAGGGATGATAGCAATAAGTCTATTTAATGAGAATAATAGAAATATTGTAATGATAAAGGATACTGGAATCGGAATTGAACAACAAGACATTAATAAACTTTTCCGTATTGATGCCGATACCAAAACAATAGGAAATTCAAAAGAAAAAGGAGCTGGCTTAGGATTGATTTTGGTTAAAGAAATGGCTGATCGTTGTAATATTGAAATTATTGTGAAAAGTGAGTTAGGAAAAGGTACAGAATTTGTATTGTCGGTGCCGGTAAAAAAATAAATAAAATGGCAAAAATTGCAATTTATATAGTCGATGATCATGAGATAGTTCGCGAAGGCTTAGCAGCTTTGTTAATCGGGGTGCCTGATATCAACGTAAAAGCTTTATTTCCTGATGCAATGTCTGTACTTGAATCTCTTGAGAAAGATTTCCCGGATGTACTTTTGCTAGATATAGGTTTACCTGATATTGACGGGATTGAGCTTGCTGAAAGATTGAAAATTTCGCATCCAGAATTACCAATTTTGATGATTTCTGGGAATACAGACGATAGGCATTTAATTGGTGCAGTTAAAGCTGGAGTTATGGGATTTCTGCCTAAAGACGTTGAGAAAACTGAACTTTGTGAAGCAATACGAAGAGTAGCTTCTGGTGAAAAGTATTTCAGTTCCGAGATATCACAAAATCTCCAAAATGCTTTAATTAACCAATTTGAATCAGCTGAGCTATCAGAACGCGAAAAAGAAACTGCAATTTTATTGGCAGATGGACTCTCGTTTAGAGAGATTGGTAGTCAATTGTTTATCTCGGAACGTACTGTGGAGTCACATAAAAATAATGCCCTCAAAAAGCTAGGTTTGCGAAACACAATGCAACTTGTTGCCTGGACCGTTAAAAATCTAAAATAGTATCTGCTTAGGCTTTAGCCTGATTTATTTGTACAATATCACAGATTAAATTTTTAATAAGATAATAAGGTAGATTCTAGTTATTATTTGCTTTTTATTAAGGTTTAAAAGATAATAAGGTTTTTGAAGAGAAGTAAAACATTATTGCTGTTCGAACCTTATTCTCGACCGAACCTTAGTAAAAGAACATACAATAGATTTTGACCTTATTACCTTTAAAAAAGATACATGACAGAATTATTTACAAATAATCAGATTAGATTTATAATAAGAGTAAGGTAGATTCTAGTTATTACTCGCTTTTTATTAAGCTTGAAAAATAATAAGGTTCTTGAAGAATAGTTAAACCAATTCTCTGTTCGAACCTTATTCTCGACGACACCTTAATAAAACATACAATAGATTTTGACCTTATTACCTAAAAAAAAATACCCTAAAAAATTACACCTGACTTCGTCACCTAAATTCAACCAATTTTATAACTCTTTGAATATAAACACGTTATGATTATTTGCAATCGATTTTGGGTGTCGCAGTGTCAAATATTTCGAAATTTCGCATGAAACCTTACCAAAATCCAGCGCGTAGGTTGGTGAGTTTACCACTTACAGTTTTTACCTTCGCCGCGGCGAAACCACTTATCCCGAACCTATGGTTCTAGGATCCTCGAGCCAAAGACTCGGGACCTATTACTACTTACCCAATACCGCCCCCCTACGTGTATTCCCGTAGTTAAATAGAGTGGATTCCCGAATTGCACAACTGTATCTTTTCTCTTAATTTTACATCGAATTATAAATATCAAATATTGAAAGTAATTATACATCTTAAAAATACACCTAATTTGTCAAAGAGAAAAATGACAGTTTTGAGTTCCATAAGGGACGAGGAAATAATAAACCGGGGTTTCTAGACTCCGGTTTATTTGCAAATAATTTAAAACTAAATAAAGGAGAAAAACAATGAAAAAACTTTTAGGATTAACAATAGGATTATTCTTTTCGATAGTCTTATTACAAGCACAGAACGACACTATTTATTTTATGAAAAATGGTGTTATTGTCAATCAGCAATCAATTCTACTAACAGATGTTGATAGTGTTATTTTTTATCTGCCAGTTATAATCCCAGATCCAGTAGAATCATTTACTGACAGTCGTGATGACAATGTTTATCAAGTAGTTCAGATTGGCGAACAAGTTTGGATGGGGGAGAATTTAAAATATTTGCCTAGTGTTGTAGGTCCAGCAACTGGTTCTGAAATTTCTGGTTTTGCAAGCGAGTCGTATTATTATGTTTATGATTATGATGGTACTGATGTAACTGAAGCCAAAGCAACTGACAATTATAACACTTATGGAGTTTTATACAATTGGAATGCAGTAATGGCTGGCGAAGCAAGTAGTAATACAAACCCAAGTGGAGTACAAGGTGTTTGCCCCGCAGGTTGGCATTTACCAAGCAATGCAGAATTAGTAGAAATGGAAGAATATCTTATAGCCAATGGATATAATTATGATGGTACTATAACCGACAATAAATTTGCAAAATCTTTAGCTGCAACAACAAATTGGAATCCTTCCGCAGTAATTGGTGCTCCAGGAAACACAGATTTTCCTGAATATAGAAACAAATCTGGCTTTACAGCCCTTCCAGGTGGCTATCGTGTTAATGGTGGAACATTCAGCGTCATTGGGACATCCGCTTACTGGTGGAGTGCTACAAGTGTTGACACCAATTTGGCTTTAAATCGTGGTATATACTCCAATTTCGCAAGTTTTGATAGCAATAATTCAACCAAGGCGAGAGGTCATTCTGTTCGTTGCGTAAGGGATTAATTAATGTGTTTTTGAATAAGCATACCGAGTACTGATTTTATAAAACAAAAATAATTTAAAAAGGAGAACAAAAAAATGAAAAACAAGCAATTAATTTTAAGTGTAGTACTCTTGTTGGGTATTGGTCTAACAGGTTTGCAGGCACAAACAATGTATGTGATGGAGACAGGCGGCGAACAAACGTCTTACGCTCTAAATGACATCAGAAAATTAACATTTGAGGATGCAAGTGTTACAATTACCGAAACAGGAGGAACTACTACTACTTATGAAGTAGCTAATCTGCGTTATTTTAGTTTTGATGATTACACTGGTGTTCTTGAGACAGAACAGACAGCATTCGAACTAAATTCATTTCCTAATCCAGTAAATGACATTTTGAATATTGACTTGTCTGGAGCTAAAAACACAAATAGTACAATAAGTATTTTTAGTCTTGAAGGTAAATTGTTGCAAACAAAACAAATTGCTGAATCTGGAATTATATCTTTTGATGTAAGTTCGCTCCCAGCAGGAATGTACATTTGTCGTTATAGCAACGAAACAGAAGTTAAAACAGTAAAAATAATTAAACAATAAAAGGAGAACAAAACAATGAAAAAACTTATAGTAATATTAGCAGGATTACTCTTTTCAGTAGTCTTATTGCAAGCACAGAGTACAGAAATGTATATTATGAAATCGGGAAATATTATTGGCTATTATGATATTGCCGATGTTGATAGTATTATCTTTTATGAACCTGTATTCGTAGCAGGCCAGCCTTTTACCGATCTTCGCGATTTTAATGTTTATCAAACCATGGAAATCTTTGGCCAAGTTTGGATGGCAGAAAACTTAAAATATTTGCCAAGTGTAGTAGGCTCAGCAACTGGTTCTGATACTGATCCATATTATTATGTTTATGACTATCAAGGAACAAATGTAACTGAAGCAAAAGCAACAGCTAATTATAATATTTATGGTGTTTTATACAACTGGACTGCAGCAATGAATGGTGCAAGCAGCAGCAGTACTAGTCCAAGCGGAGTACAAGGAGTATGTCCTGCAGGTTGGCATTTACCTAGTACTGCTGAGTGGGTAGAATTGCAAAACTATGCAGCTGGAACTAGCCATTTAATGGAAGCAGGAGATATTTGGGAACTGGAATTTGGAGATAACTACACAGGCTTTACTGCCCGTCCTGGTGGAATGCGTAACCAATCAAATGGTTCTTTTAGTAATAAAAATACCAATGGATATTGGTGGACAACATCTTCAGCTCCTGCAGGAGAGGGGTCTATGGTTAACATACAACACCAAGACAATATGTATGTAGGTTCTTATAGCGAAAAGGAATATGGATATTCCGTTCGTTGCGTAAAAAATTAATTTTTTGCAAATAGTGAGAGTAAAGCTAAATTTTTGAGCAAATAAATGTAATGTCAGACATAATTATAGAATCATTAAACTTAGCAAAAATCACTGAAAAGAATTGAGTTTTAGATTTAGTTAATAGTAGT
>JBBQCZ010000199.1:0-6072 GCA_038319215.1 Bacteroidales bacterium
AGTTGTACGACCTTCCACATTAATAATTTGCTGACTAACCTGAGCTGACAGCATAGAGCTAACTGACAAAAATGCAATACAAAGCGATTGTTTTAATTTTTTTTTCATCTTTATTTTTATGTAAATCATTACTGATGAGAAGAAAAAGAGTCCTATGCCTGAATGCACAGGACTCTTTAACTAAACATACAAAAGAAATTAACTAACCTAAGTTATAGCTATTTTATAAACTAATTTTCTGAGCGAAATTTATTGAGCTGGAAGTTAAACGGACTATGAATATACCCTTTAATGAAGGATTAATAATTGAAGAACTTTCACCCTTCAAAATTGATTTATTAAGAATTTTACCTGTTAAATCGATTAATTCGAATTGAATATCATTCGTAGAACCATTTTTTATATATATTTTTTTATTATTCGAGTAAATATTAATTTTATTACCTATACTACTATTTATTTCTGTAGCAGTATTATAGTTCATCGTTCCAGTATTATTTAATACGCCAACAGTACCCAAATTTAGAGATGTGGTTGAAAGATTAATAATACCCTCATTATTTACAGTTATTGGAGTAGAAATACTAAAAAGTTTTATTGCTGCAAATGAAGGTTCAGAATGTAAAACTGACATTACAGATGAAGTTGTCAAATTATTGATCGTATTAACACCTGCCGAATTTCCTGCAACATATACAGCACCCTTCGGGAATGTTCCTATTACCCTTAGCACACCTCTATTTGTAAGTGTACAAGGAGCACTTGCAACCTGTGTATTCATGTAGATTCCATATGCAACAGTTGAACTACCACCATAAATTGAAAATGTCCCATTGTTAATGAAGCTATTTCCAGCAGCTGGGGTATTCATACAAATAACTCCATTTGTAGTATTTGTATAGTTAGCATACACACTAATATTAGCCGTAGAAGCAATAGTTACTGTTCCGGGATTACCCATATGTAAAAAACGCCAGTCTTTATAATCTGATGAACTACCAAATGAATAAGTGCCATCTAATATTACAGCAGCACCTGTACCAAGCAACTCAAAAATTCTTGATTGAATAGGTACATTAATATTAATTGTTCCTCCAAATTTCATTGTTGAAACTCTACCAGCTGAATTTTGTGTAAAAGGAATACAACTTGCAAGTTGAGCTGCTGCACGTTTTGACAAATCAATGTTTAAAATACCAGTATTTGTAAAAGAATTATCACTACTGGCATTATCACTAAATTTCAATCCATAATTGTTATTTGATGCTATATTCTGAGTAATAGAAAGAGTTCCATCGTTTTGGATCATTCCGCCAGTGAGATTAACCAATGGGTCTTTAGAGGTTTTTTGAAGTACTGTTAGTTTAGCGGACGATAATATTGTCAAACTACCCGAGACTGAAAGTGAATTTAATTCTATAGCTGATAAATCAGTAGTAACGGTAACAATTGCTCCTGCAGGAATTACAACATCATCACCTGTAACAGGTGCTTGTGGACTCCAATTTGCCGCCGACCAATCACCAGTTGCAACTGCATAAGTAATAGTTGCACTAAAGGCATTTGTAGTTAAAGAAAGAACTAAAACTATAATTGTTGTTTTTAAAAATAATTGTGTAGAATTTTTCATGATTTTTTTTATTAAATGATTATAAATAATTAGTGTTTTGGATTGGATTTTTTTTATTTGAATAACTAACAAAAGAGTGAGTAATTTGAATTCAAAATAACATTCTTGAAAACAGTAAATTGTGAGTACCCATTATTTAATTCGTCTTTTCTGAAAATAATGGGTACTTCACTAGATTATAAACAAATTTTTTGAGAATAACTTCCTGAATTCATTATCAAACGAACGATATAAATTCCTTTCAGATTATTTGTATTGATTGTATTATTTACATTTTGCAATTCAACGACATTAATGGTTCTACCTGTTAGGTCTGAAAGAATCATTTTTGCATTTTCAGCACTTGGAAAATTTACGATTATATTTTCACCACTAGTAAATACTTTTCCTTTGAAATCAACAACTTGTTTAACTCCGGCAACATAATTAAAGTTAACAGTTCCATTATTTGTATAAGTTTGACCACTTCCTAAACCAAAGGATGAAGATGATAGATTAACAATTCCATCATTAGTGATAATCATTGCGCTGCTTAAGTCTTTAATTTTGAAAGCAAGCGCAGGATCAGTACTTGCAAAAGTCAATACTCCTGTCGAAGTATTTATCAAAGAATTAGCACCTGTAGTAGCATTTCCACCTAAATAAAATGCACCTTTTGGATATACACCATAAAATGATAATCTCCCACTATTATTCACAATATTAATCGCAGCTGCTCCCTGAGTATTGAAATACATACCATATCCAGTGGTTGCAGTGCCACTATAAATAGTAACGATTCCTTCATTCGTGAAACTTGAACCTGGAGCAACTGTAGTTGCCGATTGCAAATTAATTACACCATTTCCTGCATTTGTAAAACCTGAATACACTGTAATATTGGCAGTTGCAGCTACTTTTACGCTACCACCTCCAAGAATCTTAATGAATCTCAAATCTTTATAACTACTTGTACTACCTAATACTAAATTTCCATCCAATGTCAAATTTCCTCCATTATCTGTTTCAATTAAACAACAGCCAGCTTTTATCATAAAATCCATTGTTCCACCCATTTTAAAAGTAGAAGTACCAGTAGAAGTGTCATTTTTTTTCTGAGCAGTTCCAATTCCTCTACCAATAGTTGGTAGATAAGCACCCAATGTGTTGTCCATAGTAAAAATGCCATTGTTTGTAAATTTATTATCATTTACACTTTCAGCAAAATTAAGGACTGTGTTCGATGAAGTGGTGTTGCTATTTTTTAATACAATAATTCCATTATTTTCTATTTGCCCACCCGCCAAATTAACAATTGAGCCTTTATTGGCAGATACAGTTTGATCTATTGTTAAACTTCCAGCACCCGAAATGATAAGTTTTCCCGATACAGAAAGGCGATTAACAGTACCTACATTTTCAGAAATAGTTACTGTGAATGTTTCTGGAATAGATACACTGTCAGTTGCTAATGGAATTGAACCACTTGACCAATTAGCAGCTGTAGACCAATCACCAGTAGCTGAACCAATCCAAGTGGCAGTTTGAGCATGTGCACTACAGCATAAAATGCTGATAAAAAAAGCTAAAAAAGTAATTTTTGTTTTCATAATAAATAATTTTTAGTAATGTTTGTTACAAATAGATTGTTTGATTTTTTATTGGTTGTTCTTATAAAGTATTACGTATTGCTCAATGATAAACAATGTGCAAATATATAGCTTAAAACCTATTGATAAAATCTAATATCGTCCATAGTTTCTATAAAATCTTCCAATTATGAATATTAAACAATTCTATCATTGATTAAATCAACGCTTTATATTTTTCACATTAAAAACATAAAAAAAAGCTTTGTCAATTTTCAGTTCTTTCGAATAAAAACCAAATTCTCTTTAAATCGTTTTATACGGGTTATTGTTATCGAAAAATTCAGGATGATTGATTTGATTTGAACTTTCAAAAGTTGGAGGCAAATTATCGTCCGACTGTAACACCAGTGAAATTTCGTTATCAAGTTGTATAATTTGTATCTCAGGCGGGAAATACTTAAATTTCTCTGATTTATTTTTTATTATTGTATGCATAGTACTATCTCTTTTGTGTTTGATGATTATTTGATAATAAGTCTTTTAGTATAATTATCTGCTTTGACTAGACAAACGCCATATACACCTTTTAAAATTGTTCTGTCTGATGTGGTAATACCATCAACTATTTTTTGACCAACCGAATTGTATACAGTATAAGATTTCTTTTCGGGCGAAAGAATCACTATTTCATTTTGTGCATTTACAAATACAGTTATCTTTTCGTTCATCGGAATATTATTTTGGGTAGTTATAGATGGTGCTCTAAACTGTAAGCTGAATCGACTTTCATTGTTAATAGTTATATCGGAAGTGAATTCATAATCTGTTTCAGTATTCAATTCAGTTTCTGAATTGGTTTGTTTATCTAACAAATACATTTTTACATCAGAATTCAAACTTATCAATTCACTGGCTTTCAGGTTATAGTTTCCTGGCTTTCTAGTTGTGAATCCTAGCGGGATTACCATATTTTCAGCAATTGTATTTAGGCCATTAATTGCCAGCATATTATTGCTATTTACAAAAGTGTAAATTTCTGGAATACCAGGTAAGTCAGTGGACATTTTTTTTGAATCATATTTGTCAAATCCGTCTTGTGCATTTTCATTGATATACACTACTGTTTCATCTGAATTTAAACCATTTGTTATCTGTAACCTGAAAACTTTTTGGTTAGCAACTTCCTTTGATATTTTCATTGGAGTTGTATTTATAGTATTCGCTTCTATTGTCGGATTTGCATGGTAACGCATAGCATTTGTAAATTCAAGAGTTTGACTAACAGCATTCGTGTTTCGCACCCAGAATGCTTGCATAGGAGGTATGTAGCCTGTAGCTGTGCCTGTAGCAGCAACGTTTGTTCCAACTCCCGAAGTTGTATTTACTGTTTCGAAATTATATGTTGGCGTTCCGCCTTCACTTCGGGTTCGATACCAAATCGTTGGTTCTAAATTAGAATTTGCATTAATCGCAGTCATAGCATTTAAGTATGATGGATAAGGATTGGCAACCAAATTAAAACCCGGTTTTGTTGAAATTGCTGTACGTGTAAGAACAATACTTTGATTTCCGGTATTCAATGT
Source organism: Bacteroidales bacterium (assembly GCA_038319215.1). Lineage (GTDB taxonomy): Bacteria > Bacteroidota > Bacteroidia > Bacteroidales > ML635J-15 > Bact-19. Next base: position 4,785 of record JBBQCZ010000199.1, read on the forward strand.
TCCATTAAAACTTATTGTTGACGCAGAAACCGGCTGCGATATATAGCCTTTAGCAGGATTTGTAATTGTACTGCTCGCTGGGACAGCCACCCAATAAGCCGTAGCAGGCAAACTAAACCCAACATTACTTCCTGTTTCGTCATAAGTATAGAAAGTTTGTCCGGCAGGAACTTGTGCTCCACTTACAGGTACTGTTATATACCAGTTTCGAGCAGAACCTAAATATTGTTCTACAGTAGCTGTAAAGTTCAACGGGCTTACGGTGTTGTTGTCTACAAAAGTGGCATTACCGCCAGCATTACTTTGTAAAGTCAAACTATTAAATGTAGGAGTACCTGTAATTAATGTGATTTTTGAACTCGGTGCTGCAACCAACGATTTAATAGTTGTAGTAGCATCTAAGGTCAATTCTTTTCCAGCATTTAAAGTCACATTGGTATTTGACAAATTGCCTAAAGACGAAAGATTCGTATTCGCATTGATTGTGATAGGGGTAAAGTACTTTACTCCGGCAGTTAAACTTGCATAATCCATTGACCAATCAGATGGTATAGTAGTATTTGCAGGTGTGAAAGTATTTGTTCTACCCGAATATCCTCTAAGCAATGATATATTATCAAGATTCGTTGGTACATAACTTCCAGCTGTTGTAACTTCTATAGTAGCTGTGGGGTTGATGGAAACAACACCAGTAGGACTAAATCCAAAAATAATCTGATCATAATCGGTACCAGGAGTCGCTGTTCCTTTTATCTGCATCACACACTTTCCGGTTAAGGTGTAGGATGTATCATAAATTCTGAAAATACCAGTTCCTGTTCCAATTCCAGGATCAATAGTACCAGTTAAACATTTGAAATAACCACTTGCCAAAACGCCTTTTCCTTTAATTGTTCCATAATTATTAAAAGTTATGGCTTTATTGTTACTTACAGCATCTGATCCGTCAGTGCTCAAATTGAAATTCACAATTCCCGTAGTGTGATTATTAAAAATACTTGCTGAGCTTGCATCATTTCCTGTCAGTGCATTATTAGTATTCAGCGTACCATAATTATTAAAAGTGGAGGTGTTTTTTCCCAAATACATGGCACGAGCAGCAGAATTTACTGATAATGTAATTGTGCCATTGTTGTTAATTGTATTGGTTGGTCTAACGGATGCTCTGATAGCTGCACCATTTGTAGGATCTGTATTCGTATTTGTCAAGGACAGTATCGCCCCACTTTTATTTTCAAGTATGGCTGTACAAGTAGAACTATTGCCATTCATATACAGGGTACTTGCC
>JBBQCZ010000200.1:0-6065 GCA_038319215.1 Bacteroidales bacterium
ATTCGAGTTGCAACAGTAGATTTTCCACTCCCTGAATTACCACGAATGATTATTAATTTCTGAATCATGAATTTATTGTACAACAAAAGAAAATCTAGTAGCGTAAATGCTTACTGGATAATCTGTAAAAATATGCTCTTGGCTCAGTATAAAGGTCGCAGGCAAATGGCGACACTAACACCAGTATATTTATGCATCAACTTCTCATTTATTAGCCCTTATAATCATCGGGCTCCTCATAATAATAAGACTGTTCAATGCCTTTCATGAATACTTCTCGATCATCAATTTTATCAGTCAATGTGCCACGTAATAGCTCACGAATTTCTAAATCGTTTACTGGACTACGCTCCATGGCATTTAGGTAATCTTGCTTATTTATTTCTTGCCAATCAATACACTTATTAAGATTTTTCTTCAAAATCAAATCAAGCCAAATTCGAGTGCTGCGACCATTCCCCTCTAAGAAAGGATGAGCGATATTCATCTCAACATATTTTTTTACGATTTCTTCAAAAGTAGTTTCGGGCAGTTTTTCTATCTCTGCCAAGCCATTAACCAAATAAACGGCAGATGCAAAGGTAAATCCGCCCTTGCTGATGTTTTTAGAACGAACCATACCAGCAAAATCGTATAATCCGCTGAATAAATATTCATGAATTTGTTGCAATCCTTTGGCTTTGCCAACTTCGAAAGATGATAGATCACCACTATCAAATAAATTAATAGCTCGCTGTTTACTAATTTCATCAATGTTTTGCATATATATATTATAGCACAAAATAGCATATTTTCTTAAATATTACCTCTGTTAAAAGAAGCCTTTCGGTCAGGGAACCAGGTCTGGGTTTTTACCTGCTGAGTCTGGCTCAGGCGACTGGACTCGAACTGTCACTAAATATTAACATCGAATTTACGACTCGCTCTATATTAGATTAAATATAGAATTAGTAAAAGTCTAAAATTTAAATTATAGAATACTAACCAAACATTAATAATTCAGGTTTGAATATAAGCAACAGACCAATTATCAACATCAATATACCTCCTATTACCTTGGATATTTTGCCGTATTTTGTCGATATACCTGTTGCTTTTAGTGTAAACATCGCAATAGCAAATATAATAATATCATCTAGCATAAAGAAGAATATATAGAGAATTATATAAGCATAGTATTGCCATGAGGGTAAATTACTGAGTGATAAGACCTGCGTAAATATCGCCGGAAAACCAGCCGAACAAACTAGTTCAACTAGATTAACGGCAAAAGCCAACAGCACAATTCCACCCAAAGCTAACCACAGGCTATTTGGGTGAGCGATTGTTCTCATTTTTGCAAAAATAATCTGTCTTTTTTCACTACCAGTTACTTTACAGCCACTGTCTTTGTTGCGATTTTTGAAATAGTCGAACAGATTGTAGCCACCTCCAACTACTGCGAGAAGGCCTATGACCGTACGGACCCAAATTACAAAACCCAAGAACAATATTAACTGCAACCAAGCAGCCATAAACAGGAAATATACAGATGCCGAGGCAACAATAAACGTCACTCCGAGCGCCCACATTCTGCGTCGACTTTTCATCCCCAATAGCAAACTAATCAAAAACATCAATGTCCACATAGCACATGGATTAAATCCGTCTAACGTTCCGATAATTACCGCAAGTAGAGGCAACGAGAAGTTGAGTGCATTAATTTTACCAAAAAATGGTAAGTTTATAATTTTTTCAGCTTTATTGGTTTCAACTTTAGGTTTAGGCTGTTCGCTAGATGAAATATCCTTTGTGGCTGACGCTAAAACTCCAGCTATAGAGTCGGGGCAAGTATTTTGCGTACAATATTGTAGTCTGTCTTTTATTTCCTTGTCGGTCGTGCCTTCTGCATAACCAGTAAATTCCTTATCACCGATAACAAGAAACGGTACACCACTTGCATTAACTTTTAATTTATCGGCAGTTTTCTGCATTAAACTAACATTTTCTTGACTACCATAAATTTCGTAAGTATTAAGTTTTACATTTGGATAGTCGGGCAAGATTTCAGAAAGGTATATTTTTTCTTTGGCACAATGAGGACAACCATTCCCCCAAAACAAATAAATATTCAGACTGTCGGTAGCATATGTATTTGCCGGAAAAAAGCTAAATAAACCTACAAAAAAGAACAAAAGCAGTATTATTTTGGTGATTTTTTTCATTTACCTGTCTTTATTTTCGTTAATAATGTTAACTAATTTATCTTTTGAGATCTCACCATTTAAACGCATAAATTCATTTTCATTTTTATCTAAAAAAACAAAAACGGGCAATATGTCTGTAATGCCATATTTTTCTACAACGTTTTTATCTTCTTCAAAATCGTGCATTTCCGTCTGAAGCCAGGGATTTTCCGTCTCTATCTCAGCCCAACGTGGCTTCATCACTAAACAACCAGAACACCAAACCGCACCAAATTTTAATACTTTCATTGTTACTCCTCTTTTGTTATTTTTATTGCTTTTCCATCGACTAACGCCCGTGTAATCTTACTATACGCACTTGATAGTATTCTCTGAAAAGTGCTTTGGCTAGTATGCATTTTTGCCGCACAATCAGTTTGATCTAATTGTTCTATATTTTTTAAACGCATAGCCTCAATTTCTTCTAGTGAAAGTTCAACAATATCTAAATACATCATAGGAACGCCTTGTGGTTTAAAATATGTGACATTTGGATTGAATTTAATACATCGATTTAATTTTGGTCTAGGCATAATTAATTACTTTCATGTCTATTGTACAAATACATACCCAATATTATCAATGTTGAGCACGTATTTGGTTAATAGTTATACTATTTACCAATATTATTAATTTTTTCGTTAACTAGTCTAAGTTCGGACTCTAGTTGATTTTTTATTTCTTGTAGATCTTGTTCGTTGCTATCTAATGTTTTTAGTTGTCGGTATCGCAAACCTCTACCGCCACCAAAACCATAGTATATACAATTCTCATTTTTACAATTGCCCATACCTCTACCTGTTAACGGTCCTTTACTTATTGGGCCTGTCTCATCTAATTGTGGCATATATCTCCTTTCGATTATGACAACCTTTTTAACTGTCTATTATGAGTATATACCCGTTACTAATTTAAATCAACTAGCAGGCGGGGTTGGTTGATGCGCAAGTTGTACTGCCCTTATTTTGCAAATCTGTTAGGCCACCAACATTCGCAACATCCTCATAGCCTGCCTTTTCAAGAATAACTTTTGCTTCAGCAGCCCTTTTGCCACTTCTACAATAGACTTTTATTGAAACGCCTTTATAAATTTTTGAAAAATCACCGCTTTGTAATGTCGCTAAAGGAATGTTTACAGCATTATTCGCATGACCTGTAGCGTATTCCTCTGGGGTACGTACATCAACAAGCTGGGATTCACTCCTACCAAACACAGCCAATCCTAAAACAAGAATAATTACTGCAGATATTATGATAATTATTTTTTTCATAAACTCACTTTCTTTATTAAATTATAACAAATATTCGTCTACGATTATTATTCGGCAAAATATAACTTAATGAACAACATAAATAGAATACCCACGGCGAATAAGCCAAAATTATAAATAGATTTAGATATTCTCGGCTCTTTGTGTAGTTCCGGTATCAAATCTGACATAGCTATATATAAAAAACCGCCAGCAGCAAAAGGCAATAAGAATGAAGTTATATTATTGAACGAACTTATTAATAAATATCCAACTACGGCTCCAGCAATAGCCGTTAGCGACGATATAAAATTCCAAAATAAGGCTTTGGTTCTTGTGAATCCACCGTGTATTAATACACCAAAATCACCAATTTCTTGTGGTAGCTCATGCGCAGCGACAGCAATAGTGGTCGCAATCCCAACTTCTTTGCTAATCGAAAAAGCCGATACGATAATTAGACCATCAATAAAATTATGAAGACCATCACCTATTAGACTCATATAAGTAAAGATATGCACCTTACAACCACTATCTTTATGACAATGATGCCATTTTAAATATCGCTCAAGTATAAAAAACACCGAGATGCCAATAATTAAATAAATAAATGGGGTTAAACTATTAGATACCTCGATTGCTTCTGGCAATAAATGCAAAAACGCCCCGCCAATCAATGCCCCTGTCGAAAATGCCACAAGACACAATGTAATATTGGCTATTGTTTTATGTTTCATAAATAGAGTAACAATACCAATTAGCGATATAAGACTAATTATAATAGTAGCTATTACAGAATTTATTAAAATTTGATCCATTATTTTATTCCTAGTAGATTATTTACTTCACTAATAATTTGTTCTGGGGTTTTTGCTAATATCGTTGAAAAACCCATAGCCTTTGCGGTGTCTAAATTTGGCTGTTTGTCGTCAATAAATACAGATTCTTGGGCTGTGGAGTTCATTCGATCCAACGATAATTGGTAAATCTCTTTTTGTGGTTTTAACAAGCCAACTTCGCATGACAATATAGTTTCGTCAAATATATCATAGTGTCCGGATTGTTTAATTATATCACGGACTGGGCTAATAATGTTAGATATTAGCCCAACCTTGAAGCCTCTTGACTTTAATACATATACCAATTCGACAATGCAACTATTTGGCCTTAGCCCCTGCCAATTATTAAAATATCCAATACAAGATTTATCGACTCCTAAACTATAGTTATTTTTTACTTTATCCCAATATTCGTTTTCAGATATTTGCCCTAACATAAACTGACTAAATTCATTTTTCACTATTTTTCTAATTTGTTCATCTGTCGCGCCAACATTACGCAATGACAACTCTATAAATTCATTGCCAGAATCATCGGCGATAACACCGCTCCAATCAAAAAAAACTGTTGAATATTTATTTTCCATATTTAATTATATCTAAATACCACAAACCACATATTTAGTTAACCAAGCTTATTGCCTTACTTTTTTATTAATTTATCAACTTCAGATTTTGGAAGTTTTTTTGTACAAAAAAACCAATCATAGCATGTCATATCTGATTTACTGTCCATTCTATCCTTTGCAACACCGCATGACCCAGCAGTAGGGACAATAACATCATCACCTGGCTGCCAATCAGCTGGCAATGCAACCGAATATTCATCAGCGGTCTGCAGGCCAATAAGAACCCTGTACAATTCATTGAAATTTCTACCCAAACTTAGAGGATAATAAATAATAGTTCGTATAATTCCCTTTGGGTCAATAAAGAATACTGCTCGAACAGCTTTAGTGCTACTTTCACCTGGCTGAATCATGCCATATTTTTTGGCAACATTCATTGTAATATCTTCAATCAAAGGAAATTTAACTTCAACATTTTTCATACCTTTATATTCAATTTTTTCTTTGATAGTTCTTAACCAAGCAATATGACTGTATAAACCATCGACAGACAAACCAACTAATTTACAGTTGGCGTCCGCAAAATCTTTCTCCCTAGAAGCAAAGGTCATAAATTCCGAAGTGCATACTGGTGTAAAATCGGCAGGATGACTAAACAATATAACCCAGCTGCCAGTATAATCCTTTGGGAAATCTATATCACCTTGAGTTGTTACTGCTTTAAAAGCTGGAGCTTTTTCTCCAATTCTTGGCATCATACTAATTTCTTCTTTTGAATCTTGTTCCATAGAATAACTCCCTCTATATATTTAATCTATATATTACAATTATATACCCATTACGCTCAATACAAAAAAGTAAAATAATACGTAAGTTAGATTAACCGGTCATGGAACCCGGTCACCTTTCCAACTGCACAGCCACCTATGGAGCAACTGGTCACGGCTAGAACCAAACAACAGAGACGAAATGAAAGAACCGCTACAATGTAGCGGTTCCAACATTTTCGAGGGTTGTTAGTCCTCTATCATTTCTTGTCTAACTCAAGGGGTAAATCGACCTTTCGGTCAGGGAACCCGGTCTGGGTTTTTACCTGCTGAGTCTGGCTCCGACGACTGGACTCGAACCAGTAACCTCGAAGTTAACAGCTTCTTGCTCCACCATTGAGCTACGTCGGAATAT
>JBBQCZ010000201.1:0-6015 GCA_038319215.1 Bacteroidales bacterium
GGCTTGACACTGGAGAACATGGGACAATATCACCTCTTTACACTGGGTATTCAAACAGTAGTTCGGGTAACGACTTAGATATAAATTGTATAAAACCTAATAAAGGTTATTCCTTCATTGGTTGGAAACTAAATAATGAAAACGATACTTTAATTGCACAATACACTAAGAAACCATCCTTTTTTAATAAACCCATAATTGTTGCAAGCTTAGTTGTTGGCGCTATAATTCTCTCTTTTGGTATTTGGGCGTTAATTTCATTAATGAAATCAGACAATGTTAAACAACCATCTGACACTTATGAAATAAAAACATACTTAGAAGGTGATTCATTATTAATCAAAAAAATAAATAGTCTAAAATCAAATTGGGAAAATCAAAAACCTGAATTATCGGAAAAAGGTAGACGCATTCTCGATATCTTTGGAGGCAGAGTTAAACAAAACGACTCTGCTTCATATAAAGTTTGGGAAAATTTATTGCAAAGCATTCACAGTGTCATAGCTAAGAGAGAATTAATTAACAATTTGAAATTTGAAGATTTGAAAACCCAGCTATATTCTCCTAAGCAAGAAGTCTTCAGGAAAGCTGTTGAAAAAATCGACAGTACCCAATACGAAGATGTTAGAAAACAATTAGGTAATGTTTCTGATTTGACGTTGAATCAAATTGCAGATTCTATCGATTCATTTTTAGCTCTAAATGAAAAAATTAAAGAGCATAAGGAAGAAGTTAAGGCAGTGATTGAAAAGAAACCTGAGACATCGAAACCACAGGAAAGTAAGATACTTATTCCTCCAAAGTCTGAAAAAACTACTAATCCACCAGCTCAAAAACCACAAGTTTTAAAATACAATACTGACGAAATTATTGAATATTTGAATGGCAGCGATTTGCGAGTAGATTCACTTCAAAAATATAAAGAAATAGTTGGCAACAATAAAAACTTAAAAGCAAGCATTGAATTGTGTTTGAAACTTTGGTCGTTAGATGGAACTTCAAAGAATTCCTATTTTTGGATGAATAATCAAATAGATGAAAATATAAATAGTCAATACAGTTCATTAACAAGCAGTAAACTGAAAAACTTTTTAAATAATATATGTAAGAAAGATAACCCAACGTATTTTAAAGGATTGCCCCAATCAGATAAAAATAAAATTAAAACATTAACTCAACTCAGAGAGAAAGCAGAGTAAAAACATATGAAAGCATTAAAAATCAGTTTAGCTGTAATCGTAGTAAGTGCAATCGCATTTTTTATAATACGGTCGTTGGTAACTATTAACAAACCGATAGTAATCTCTTTACCCAAAAATCCGTTTACCGTGCTTATTGACAAGGAAATTGAATCACTTATTAAGTTACCCGATAGTAAATTTTGTAAAGATGCTTTTGATAATGTTAAGTATCTTATAGACGAAAATTACAAACCTAACCCTCCCAAATACCCTTTTGGTCGTTTGGGCAATTCACAATTGGAAAATAACCAGAGTAAAGAAAATTTTACAAGAAATCTCTATTCCGCTTATGCTGCTAAATTTATCAATCAGTCGTTTTATGTGTTTAAGGGCAAGGAGTGGAAAATCGAAGACCTGCGATTTATTAACAGCGAGTTTCAAACGCTTAGAAAATATATATTGCTCGAAAAAGATAGTCCGGTAGATAAAAAATTCAAAGAAATTCAAACTATTTTTAGTAAGTACGATGAGATTGCCGGCTTTATTTCTAACAGCAATAGTTTCTCATATTTGGATACTAGGCTATCCGATCGTTTTCCTATTTCAGATGTACAAGAAAAACTCGCACAAGCAGTAACATACCAAAACAATCGTTTAGGAAATGATTATGTCAATAACTGCATACGTCTGCACAATGGACTGAAGGAAATTCCTCAAACATTATTCAGGGCTCACATAAATTATCTTGACAATAAAATCAGCCAATGGTCTGGTATGTATTCCAACTTCAGCTCCCAAAAGGACTATGTAGACAATCTCTACAAACCTTTGAAAAGCGAGATCGATGCATTGGACAACACTGTCTATAATGTTGTAAATTTCGATAGTGAATATAAAAGATTGACTGACAGATGGAGTGCAGACAACACAAAAGCATACAATTACAGTTATTCATCAACGTCATTAAAGTAATGTAATGAAAAAAATAATCGTTATTTCATTGTTTTTTTGCTGTTTCCATTCTGCTTATTCGCAGGATTGCTTTGATAAACTTGCAAAGCAGGCAGTTGTAATTGACAGCATTCAAAAAGTTGTCATTTACAACCAACAAACTATTCTGGGTCTTCAGAAAATCAGCAAAGATTTAAAAGATTCAATACAAACGCTGAAATCAGATTTGTTAAAATTGGAAAAGTTCAAAGCAGACAAAAAAAACATTGATTACCAACTAAAGCTGAAAAACGACTCTATTGCCTTACTTAAAAATCAAGCTCTAGAAAAAAACCAATTGATTCTAGCAGACAAACTAAAATACGAGCAAAAATTGCTCGAAGAGAAGGAAAAAGGAAAGAATGATGTTCTCGTAAGTATTATTAATATCTATAAGAGCAATTCATTTGACGACTTGATAGTGTTCTCAACAAAATTGTCAGTTCAACACGATATGAAGCTCGTTATCTTAAACTCCGAAGTAATGTCGATTATGTACGATTTAGAAAAGTATTTCAATGCAAAAGAATTGCTTGAAAAAAAGTTTGATGTTACGAAAATTAAAAATGCACAAGTACAGCTAAATCAAATTAAACAGAAATCAGAATTGCTCGATAAACTCAAAGAAAACCTAGAATATTATAATGATTTTAATAGTGTACTCAAAAAAACAATAGTGAACCTTGATAATTTGGACAAGGAAGAAGTCGGTGACATAGATGTAGAAACAAAGAAACTGAAATTTAATAAAATCATTTCCGAACTGACCAATTATATGTATGATTATTACGATTACGGCAATTACCCCTATTTATCAGCAATTGTTCTTGATATTATAAAACGCAAGAAACTACATACCGATGCGGTTCTTACTGATTTATTAGAAAAACTTTAAGTGAAATGAACAAGTACTTTTTGTCCATCATTCTTTTAGCAGTTAATATGACATATTGCTTTGGACAAGATTATTTAACAATGGGGGATGATTGTTTTGATAGAGGTGATTATGCCTGTGCGAAAACTAATTATGATAAAATACAGAAAATAAATTATACCCAGATTGTCGATATTAAGCTATCCCGTACAAATAGCTGCTTAAGCTCACTTAAAGCAGCAAATAACTATTATTCATTAGGGAACTACCTGCAAGCAAAAGAATATTATCAGAAAATATTAGATACAAATCCTAAGGATGAGTATGCAGCAAAGCAATTAGGTTTAAGTATCAAATATCAATGGATAAAAACTTTTAAACCAATTCTGGATAAAAGAAAAAGCAATCAAAGCTATATGAAAGAAAACCCAGAAGGGTTCACAGAGTTCAAGAACCAAAATTACATGATTATTGAGAAAATGATTTCCGAATTAAAGGAATCAGGCAGTGTTAACTATACCACTTCTATAAAATTTGACACATTAGGTAATAATTCAAGCACTTTTAATATTTACTCAATAAGCACAAAGAAAATAAGCAATTATATAAACAACTCCATTATTTCGGAATTGCGGCCTGTTACTGAATCGGGGTTTATTATCCCAACAAGTGATGAAGTTCCTTTTAATGTGTCTTGGAATACTTATAAATTGAGGGCAAATTTCAGAGCAGGTAAAATGAACATTAAGCCTCTTGAAAAGCTTCCTGCTGACTTTAAATATATTATCAGCAGATATATCAACCAACAAACATATGCGAATGGTATATATAAATTTGAGCTTTTAAATAAAACTTTAAATGATAAACCTTTCATTGACCTCCAGCTTTTTAAATACAGAAACAATAATGGCCCATTAAATTCTGCATATTCCCTGATACTTCCGGGCTGGGGAACATTAAAAGTATCAGATGGTACTAAAGGAAAAGGCAGAATGACCTTATTTCTGCTTTCATCAATAATATCTGCTGGTTGCAAAATTTATAGCAATATTGAGTATGAAAAATATATTGAAGGATTTGCTTCAAATACAGGTGCCAATCACTATAATAATGCAAATCTGGCTAATCAGGCTTTCGTAGCATCAGGTGGGGTAGCTGCTTCTATTTATATTTATGACTTTATCTGGGTTTTCAGTAAAGGGGTAAAAAACTTAAGTCTCTCTAAAGCTTATAAAAACAATATTAAAAATAATCCTATAAAAGTTGTCGTATCTCCTCTGAAACCTCTTTGATATGAAATTTATCAAACCTTTAAAATATGTAACTCTGGGTTTCTTGCTTTTAGCATCGTGTAACAAGCTTGATTTAGGTTGGGAATTACATAAATTCCCGGAAATAAAAACAAATTTAATCGGCACTTTAACAGATATTTCAGCTAGCTGTGGCGGGGAAATAACAGATGATGGTGGTGCTTTAATAATAGAAAGAGGTATTTGTTATAGCAAGAATGTCAATCCTACTCTAAAAGACATTAAGTCAATAAGCGGTAGAGGGAAAGGATCCTTCACTGTTAATCTAATTAATTTGACACCAAAAACAACTTACTATCTTAGAGCTTATGCCACCAATAAAGTAGGAACTGCTTATGGCCAGGCAGTTAATTTTACAACAAAAGGAGTAGCCTTAATCACAACTAATATTGTAACTGCAGTAACTTTAATCAGTGCACAATCTGGAGGTTATATTTCAAATGATGGTGGTTTCCCTATTACAGAAAAAGGGATTTGTTATGCAACAACTGAAAACCCTTTAATAACAAATACTAAAATAGCAAGTACCAGCGGGCTTAGTACTTATTCAATCTCAATTACAAATCTTACATCAAATACAACTTATTACGTAAGAGCCTATGCCATAAACTCTGCAGGAATAGCTTACGGTAATCAAGTAATTTTCACAACATCTAGCTTACCCATACTTACTACAAATCAAGCTACATCAATTACTCAGGTAACTGCTGTTACTGGTGGTAATATCACAAATAGTGGTAGTTCTGTTGTTACTGGTCGAGGGGTTTGCTTTAATACATTACCAAGTCCTACAATTACTAATACTAAAGTTTCTAGTGGCTCTGGCTTGGGTAGTTTTACTACCAATTTAACGGGATTGTTGCCAAATACAACCTATTATGTCAGAGCTTATGCAACAACCAGTCTGGGAACAGCTTATGGGAATGAAATTGCATTTACCACTATTACTATTGCTATACCTGTGCTAACAACCACAACGGTGTCATCCATTACTGCTACTACAGCTATATCAGGTGGCAATATAACTTCTGATGGTGGTTCCACTGTTTCTTCCAGAGGTGTATGTTATCTTACTTCCCCAAATCCAACTATCAATAATAATGTAGTCACAAGTGGCAATGGATTAGGACCCTTTACCTCCAATCTCACCGGATTAATTCCAAATACCACTTACTATATCAAAGCATATGCGACAAATAGTGTCGGGACAGCATATGGTGCTGAAATTAATTTTACAACAAACGCAATAGTAATACCTACTCTTTCTACAACGATAGTTTCTTCTATTACATCAGAAACAGCAATGTCTGGAGGTAGTGTAATAAGTGCTGGGGGTTCATCTGTACTATCGAAGGGAGTTTGCTGGTCAATAAATCAAAATCCAACAACTTCGGATAATATGACTAATAATGGCACTGGAACGGGAAGTTTCACAGCTTCTTTGTCTGGTTTAGCACCGAATACAACCTATTATGTTCGTGCCTATGCCTCTAATATTGCTGGAACAGCATATGGTAATCAAGTAAGTTTCAAATCTGCTGCGGTTAACATTGGTCAAACCTATGCCGGTGGCAAAATTTTTTATGTTGATATTACTGGCCAGCATGGTCTGATAGCTGCCACAACCAATCAAACCGCTTCAAGTTGGGGTTGTTCAGGT
>JBBQCZ010000202.1:0-6004 GCA_038319215.1 Bacteroidales bacterium
TGTTTATGCAATGTTCGGAGCAAGACCCATAACCAGTGCCTCTAAAAAATATTTTTGCTGGCGATGATGCGCTATCTGGAATATCGTATGTCGTTTTTCAACCTGATACAATTATTCCATTTATTGACAGATTTGATACAGCTTTTTTCGATCTTGATTTTAATGACGACAATATTGCTGATATTCAAATAATAAATTATCAAGAATGGGGTGGTAATTTTAGCCGCCGTTGGTCGAAAATCCGCTGTTTAAACGATTCTGTTTTTATCTCCCTTAACGATACCTGTGATTTTCCAGCAGTTCTGCAAAAATTCGATTTAATTTCAGACTCGTTAAGATGGTCAAATGGAGAATTTTTATTGTTTTATTCTTATGGAGCAGAGGGAGGCATTTCGGAGCAATCAGGTATTTGGTTTAACACAGATAAAAATTATATTGGAATAAAATACAAGCGATTTGGCTGGCTCTGTATGGATTATAATTACCCCGATGTAAAAGTTTACAACTACGCTTACTAGTTTGTCAGTTTAGTATTCTCATTAAATGAATGATACTTGTAGTTTTATAACAAAAAAAGCCACACTTTTAAAAGTGCAGCTTTCTTTAAAATTTTACCAAGCTTATTCCAAAATCAGCTTTTGAATATAAATGTTATCGTTGTCAACGACTTTTACAGTATAAAATCCCTTTGGCAAATCGTTTAAGTTAAGATTTCTATCACTTACAATCTGACTGAAAATAATTTGACCCTGAATGTTTGTAATTTCTACAAAAATTTCAGTTGCACCAGAATCATTTATATTTAACTGGATATTTCCAGTACTTGGATTTGGCCAGATACTCAAATCAGATGCATTAATATTTTCTATGCCATTACAAAGTTCAACAGTAATTGTAATTGTTTCTACATCATCATTACAAGCACCAGAGCCAATTGCATGATAGCTAAAGTTATAGTCTCCCAATGCTAATGTGGTAGAATTAATCTGGCTTCCACTTAATACACCAGTGTTATCATCATCTGTCCAGTAACCATAAATATCCTGAGTTCCGTCTAATGCATCATTTAAATTAAATATAGGAGATGTGTTTTGACAAACGCTACCATTAATTGCTAAACCTGCTAAAGGAACTTCTGCAACATTTACTGTTAATGTAATCATAGATTCAGACTCACAAGGTAACTCAGAGACAACGGTATAAGTGAAATGATAAGTACCTGCACCAACTACAGAAGCATCAAAAATGCCTGCATTTAAAGCGCCTGTCGCATCTACGTCTGCCCATTCGCCGCCGAGATCAGGATTGCCTACTACGTAATCAAATAAATTCATACTGGAATTGTCATTACATGCTTGAGTATTTGAATTAAATCCAGCACTCGAAGGATGAACAATATCAACAATAACACTAGTCCAACAATTTCCCGATGTCCCATTTGACACATTAAAATATCCACCATCTTCATCGTCAGTTTCAGAATGAAAATATATTCTGTTGGACCAAGGGGAATAAGTGAACGAATGAAGATCGTCAGGCGAATAGCCAGAGTTGTCATCAACAAAAGTAAAGACTATTTCTGATGTTCCTGTTGCTAAGTCCAATCTGGCTAGGTTAGAACTATTTTTAGCGAAAATAAGTGAAACTGGAATATTGTCAATGGATTCAATAAATCCCCATGAAGCCCAATTTTCAGTATTCATATTGTCAACTAGCTCATCAAACACTCCAACAGTTGTTGTTGTTCCAGTAGCAATATCAATTTGATACAATGTGTTGTCATCGCCGGTTTTAACCATTACCATTCCTTTTCCTGCAAAAACGCCGCCTTCGTAATTGTTATAATCAACATCAAAAGGGATATCCAAAGAAATAATATTGGTAGTGAATTCAAGATCTTCATCAAGTTCTATAATCGCATTTACAGTAAAAGGAAATAAACTATCATCATAATCTATATCTTCGCTTAGGTCCGTATTGTATAAAGAATAAAGTTTTCCGTCATTCAGATTACTGAAAAGTCCGTCTCTAATTGGTAAAGACACCTGTCCAGTCAAACTTACAACCGACATCCTTACGGTATTTTCATCACCTACAACATAAAAGTATTCTGGTGTTATTGCAACGCCACCTCTGTCATCACCAGTCACATTATTATGATTAACATAAGTAAAATCATTCTCAATCATAGAAATATAAATATCATCGGATAATGCTTTAACCCAAAACTCAGTTGGCTCGTAAACATTTTGTGAGGTGGTAAATGCTCCTTCACCAACGTATAATGGCGAATTTGGGTATTCTGGATTTATCCAAATAAATGAATCGCCTCCGGTTGCCTCAATTGTTGCCGGTGAACCAAAACAAACAGTTGCATTTTCAACTACAGAAGTAGAATAATCTATTAGTTTCATAGCATTTGTGTTATTTGACACATCGAAATCAGACACATCTATTTCGACAACAATGTTTATTATTTCTCCGTCCTGTTGTGGGGCTATAACTGTCGAAAATTCATGATGTAATAACTCAAACTGATCTAAACTCTCAGTTACCAAATACGTTTCTGTTAATTCGCTATTAACATATAGATTCAAATTAAAACCTGTCTGACTATTGCTGCCTCTGTTTAATATGTTTGCAGTAATTGTGTTGGGTTGTAAATCACAACTAAAAGGTTCATCACTAGTGCTTATTGAAGTTAATTCTAATTCATCGTTAAATCCAGGATAGAATACGTAAGTAGCATCTGTTGTTGGAAAGCTTCCGGTTATACCGTCTAGTAATGTAAAATGTGTCCCATCTCCAAAATTTAACCCACAATATTCAGAAGTTCCGGTTGAGCCAGTCACATTTGAATATGCGATTTCAATTATATTCAGATTTTCGACAAAATGAATCTGAATGTCTGCCATATAATCTGTTGCGTTAAGTCCAATCTGATATTGTAACTCAAGAGTAAAAACTGTAAATCCTTCTGGGGTTTGCCAAACTTTATATTTTATTCCATCAGAAGATGTAATTTGACCATTAGAATTCCCGCCATATTGAAATATATACCCCATGTTTGTATTTGGAATTATTTCTCCTTGATATGCCCCATTCCAACTGTCAATAAGAATTACACCATTGCTGGTGATGCTAAAATAGTCCATTGGATTAAAATCATAAAAAGCAAAGTCATCTCCGAATATGAGATTACCATCAGTCATATTGTTTTCATAGAACTCCCATACGTCATCATTCGCAGAGTAACCTCTGGTATTATAATCAGTAAGGTTTACCCATCCAATAATTGGCGTGCTAGAAACCTGATAATCCCAGGTTAATTGGGCTTTTACTAAGCCTGAACTAATTGTGAATAATATCACAATAAATAAGAGTTTAATTTTTTTCATAAGCTAATTTAGGTTTAAAGGTTATTGCTATTGCAAAAGTAATAATAGTTTTTATATTTCAAATATTTTTTTTAATTATATAATGTTTTGCAATATTAACTATTCCTTTTTTGCCGCTAATAGAAGTTTAGGACTATGTCAAGGATTCTAGTTTTCCTTGTTTGTATTGCCTTTATAAACTTTCGCCTGCAAATACAAATACTTAAAAATATCTTTTTGAGTTTCTCAACTTCAATATTCCCATTTTGCAACCCTCACTATTTTTTGTATTTTTGAGCCTCTATAATTTTTATAAGATGATTTTACAACAAACATATAATTATATCGCCAGTAATCCCGAGGTTAAAATAGATGAACTTATTATTGATAAAGTTTGTTTCGGTTTGCGCCTTACTGCTGTTCTGCTTTCTGATGGTAGTTGTGGAATGGCAAGCACTAGCGATGATGAAAATGTGCGCCCAGATAAAAAAGATCGTGATTATGGAGATTTCTCTCCTGCAAAGTATAGTGGAAAAACAGTTGCTCATTTATTTGGAACAGATAAAAAATCTGGTTTGATAGATACGCTGAAGATTGCTGTGCTTAATGCAATATCAACTCGTTTAATTGAAAAATCCAAATTTAAGATTATTGAAGATAAAGACCCGATTGACTTAATAGATTTGAATCAAGGTAAAAAAATCACTATTGTTGGTGCTTTTAGATCTTATATCGAGAAAATATCGCATACAAATTCCATTTTAAGAGTATTGGAACTCGATGAGGAGGCGCTGACCGAAAAATATAAAAAGTATTATGTGCCAGCTTCGCATTATACTCATGTTATTCCTGATTCTGATATTGTTATAATTACTGGTCTTACCTTAGTAAACAATACTCTGGATGGATTACTCGAAGTGGTTAAACCTGGTACTCAAATAATTGTAACTGGACCATCAGCCAATATAATTCCTGATGTTTTATTCCAAAATAAAGTGAATATTATTGGTGCTACAAAAGTATATGATTCAGATATGCTTTTTAAATTGGTAAGCGAAGCCGCAAGCGCGTATCATCTCTTTAATTATTGCGCAAAGAAAATCTGTATTATTAATGATTAAGCAAAACCTAAGCGACAAATGGATAAAAGCCTCCGTTGCCGGAACAATCTGGGCGGCTTCCGAAATTGTATTCGGTAGTTTTTTGCATAATCTTCGTGTTCCATTTTCTGGAAATATTCTTACTGCAATTGGACTAATAATTCTTATTTCCATTGCTTATCTCTGGAAAGATAAAGGAATATTCTGGCGTGCTGGACTTATTTGTGCTTTGATGAAAACAATATCACCATCGGCAGTAATTTTCGGACCCATGATTGCAATTTTTACCGAAGCTGTATTACTAGAACTTTCGGTAATGCTTCTTGGTCGCACATATTTTGGATTTATTTTGGGCTCTATATTGGCAATGTCGTGGAATCTTGTTCAGAAAATCTTAAGTTATATTATTTTCTATGGATTCGACATTTTGGAAATTTACAAGGGATTGGTAAAAATGGCCGAAAAACAATTAAATACTCATTTTGATTTGCTTTGGACTCCAGTTTTAATTCTTCTTGTTGCTTATGCATTGTTTGGAATTCTTGCTGGAATTATTGGAATAAGAGTTGGTAAAAAGATTCTTGCAAAATCGGAAACGGAAGAAAAATTTACGAATACGACTCAACTTGCCAAAGCAAAACCTATTCAGATAAAACATTCGTTGGCTTGGTTTTTCTTTAACCTAATTGCAATGGCTGGCGGTTTATTGTTGTTGAAATTTACAGATTGGTTTGTGTGGACTCCTTTTATTGTTGTAATTGCTGTAATTTGGGCATTAAGATATCATCGAGCATTAAAAAAGATTTCAAACCCTAAATTTTGGATTGTTTTTGTGCTTTTAACAATGATTACAGTTTTTGTATTTTCAAAACTAAAACCGGATGGCGATTACCTTATAAATGGAATTTTGACAGGAGTGGAGATGAACCTTAGAGCAGTATTAATGATTTTAGGTTTTTCGGTTCTCGCGGTAGAACTTTATAATCCGATAATTAGAGATTTTTTTAGAAAAAGCACTTTTAGACAATTGCCTATTGCCCTTGAATTATCTTTTGAAAGTTTGCCTGTGTTTGTATCGGCAATTCCCGATTTTAAAACAGCTCTACGAAACCCAACAAGAGTATTTTACTCAGTAATTTTAAATGCAGAAAACAGGTTGCAGCAAATAAAATATGAATTAAAACCGAAACCCGAAGTTTACATTCTCAGTGGCAAAATATCTGCTGGCAAAACAATATTTGCTAATAGTATTATTGAGATTTTAAAAGAAAAATCCTTAAGCGTTGGCGGTATTCTAACTAAAAAAGTTTACGAAAACGATATACTGATTGGTTACGATATTGTTGATGTGAAAACTGGAGAGAGAGAGAAATTGCTGAGAACAGAACATTGTGATGATTGTAATAAAATTGGAAAATATTCTATTTTTGAGCAAGGTTTTAATTTCGGACAAAATATTTTAGTTACTGCTTTAAAAGAAAATAAGTTTATTATTATTGACGAAGCCGGCAAACTCGAACTCGATGG
>JBBQCZ010000203.1:0-5997 GCA_038319215.1 Bacteroidales bacterium
CACAAAGCCCATTATAATTGTTCCAACTAAACCTATAGCTACAACTAAAACTCTAGAACTTAAACTCTCAATAAAGAAAATAGTTGATAATAATATCATTACCCACATAAGAATTATTGAATATATCTTTGTCTTTTTACTAATTCCTTTTTCCTTATTAAATTTTAAAATATATTTTCCGAGATATTTATGATTGATGAGTTTATTGTACAATTTCTCAGATGATCTAAGGTAAAACCAAGCTGCAAGCAGTAAAAATGGAGTTGTAGGTAATCCTGGAATAAAGATACCAAGAATCCCAAGTAACAAAGACAAACTTCCAAGAATGATAAAAAGTATTTTTACTATAATCTGCATAATTGAGTACAAAGATAAAACAATTGCTAATACTGATTATGCAAAATGTTTCGATTATATATTTGCTGAGCCCTAATACCGATTAATTTGCCAAACTAAATAAGTATTTCCACAATCCTAACAAATGACTTGAAAAAGCTAATATTATAACAACTAGAAAAGCTCTAATAAACTTAGATCCTTTCTTTATTGCAAGATTTGTACCTATCAGACCCCCAATCGTATTACCGACAGCAGCAAAAACTGCAACTAAGATATCAACCTGTCCATTTATTAAAAATATTAAAAGTACAACAGGTGCATAGCTAAGAACTAAAAAAACTTTAAGAGCATTTGCGTGAACCAAATCATAGCCAGCATTTAGCACTAATGCTGACAATAAAAATATGCCAACACCTATATGCAGAAAGCCGCCATAAAAGCCAATAAAAAGGAATAAAATCAGTTGCAATACTCCAGTTTTTTTCTGTTTTTGTTCAGATTGTCCTTCAATCCATTTTTTAGGATCGTAATACATCAAAACAAGCATTAGTAACAAAACAACGCCAACAATTTTCTCAAACAAATCAGTGTTAATAGAGATAGCAATTTCGGCCCCAACGATTGAACCAATTATCATTGGTATTGCCAATATTAGGCCCTTTCGCAATGCCAATTTATTATTTCGATAGAACTTAATTGAAGAAGCCCCAGTTTGGAATAAAATACCAAGTCGTACCGAACCATTAATTACAAGTACGGGCATTCCTAATCCCGACAATAGTGCATACATTACGGTAGTTCCAGCACCTGCAACAGTATTTATTAGTCCTTGCAATATTCCAACAATAATAATAATGACATAAACATGCCACATTTCCAATCCAAGTCCAGCTATTATCTCTGTTGACATTTATTTAGTTTTTATCTACTGATTCATTTAATGATTTAAAACCTTCGCCCAGAATTTCGTGAGCATTCATAACCGAGATAAATGCTTTTGGGTCGATGTCGTTAATATACTCTTTTAAAATTTCAAACTCACGTCGAGAGACCACAGTATAGATAACCTTTTTACTATCCTCGCTATACATTCCCATACCATTAAAAATTGTTCCACCTCTCTCCAAGTCAGTAATTATTGCAGCTTTAATTTCAACATATTTATCCGAAAAAATGAATAAGGCTTTATTATAACTAGCTCCTTCGAGAATAAAGTCGACGACTTTCCCTACAATATAAATCACAATCCACGAATAAAGCGGTATTTTCCAATCTTTAAATGCGACAAGACCAACAAGCACGATTACAGAATCGACATAAATCATTAGCTGACCCAAAGGAATTTTAGTTTTTTTGTTAATCATCATTGCAATAATATCGCTACCACCAGAAGTTGCTTTAGATTTAAAAACCAGACCTAAACCAACGCCAAGCAATACTCCGCCAAAAATTGCTGACAATAAAGCGTCTCCCTCAACGAGTGGAACATCACCCTGAAAATATGTTAATAGGTCAACGAATATTGCCATTGAAACAAACCCAAGTACTGTTTTCCATCCAAACTTTGGTCCCAAGACTTTAATTCCAATTATGGTAAGAGGAATATCCATGGCAAGCGCAGAAAGCCCTGTTGGAAATCCAAACATGTGATGAAGAACAATAGCAATTCCATATACCCCTCCTGGTGCGATTTTGTAAGGAGAGATAAAGTAAACAAATCCAACAGCCATAATAAATGTTCCTGTCAGAATATATAATATTGCCTTGAACCATTTTGCCGAAAATAATTTTTCTTTTGTTAAAAAGCTCATAATTCCATTAGTTTAAATAATAAATTACCGGCTGCAAAATTACAATTTAAAGCACTAAAAAGGCGAAAAAAGAAAAAGAAAAAAGATGTTATAAAAGATCTGTCAAAATTTAGAATTCATAATTTGACTTATTAATGCATTAACAGTTTTATTTGGCGCAGTGCATAATAGTACATTTTTCACTGGCTTAATCATATTCTTTGGACCGCCTGTTTCTGCAAAATAAACAATTTTGGTCTTATTTTCCGACACAACACTTATCTCCCAAACTGCTTTAAACCTTGTTATTCTCTCTAAATTTTCATTTATTGGGGCAAAATTTGGCAAACACTTTTGATATAGTCTCCAAACTTTATTTTTCTCGACTTCTTTAAAAGAATACTGCATATAAACTTCGTTATCTTTAAACGGCCATGGTGTTCCTATAATGCTCCTATAAATCCCAGATGTTTTGCTACTTTTTGATAATAGTGTTGTGGACTTGCAATTAAAAACCCAATCACAATATTCTGGAATCTTTTGCAAATATGCCAATACATTATCAATACTTACATCAACCGTAAACTCGGTCTTTATTTGAAAATCTTTCCCCGATGGCAGATTACTAAAGTAAACTTTTGGATAATCACAAGTTTCGCATTTTTCCCAATTATCTGTTTGAGAAATTAAATGCAAATGCATTAGAATGCAAACAATGTTGAATATTAATAATTTATTCAAAATTTAAAATTTCTGATATCTTTTTCAATAATCTGATCGAAGTCTGACATGATTTTTCTCAAATTTTTGTTTTCGACATCAAATACTACTGAATTTACTTTTCGTATTGGAAGAACTTTTGGAGATGTTCCAGATAAAAAAGCAGACTCAAAATTTGAAATTTCATTTAAATAGATTTTTTTTTCTACTAATTTAAATCCTGTATTTTCAGCTGCGCTTATGATATATTTACGAGTAATTCCCAATAAGATTTCTGAATCACTAGCAGAATACAATTCATGTCCTTTTACAAAGAACAAGTTTGACCGGCTTCCCTCAGTAAGACAATCCTCTGCATTTTGATATAGAACTTCATAAACATTCTTTGTGGCAATAATGTTATCGGTAATTTCCCGCAATGTCTGATTCCATATTTTATTATGTGGATTTTCACGAATATATTTGTATGAAACTACATCTATACCATTTAAATAATTCTCATTAGAAGGATAATGATGTATGATTTGCTTGCAGTAAAGTGAAATATTTTGGGTCAGAATATCAATTATTGCATCTATTTTAATATTTCCATTAACAATTTTATATTTGGAAATAATTAAACTTAACTGTTTAAAAAAGCCATGCTTTGATATCTGTAAACTTTCGTCAATAGATTGAACAGAATTCAACAATCTTGAATAATGGTCATCAGCAAACAAAGGTTTTGAATCTATTATCCTCAACACCTCATAGGCAACAATACTTTTATTCATACTAAAGATTTTTTATAGTATTTGCAAGAAGTTGGATTAATTTGCAAACAGATTTTTTAAAGTTTTCAAGTACTATTTCAATAGAAACCGGCATGCCATCATTTTTCCAACAATCATAATCGGTAGAAATAGCTATTATCGCATAAGGTATTCCAGCCTCATTAGCAAGAGCTGTTTCTGTTGCGGTACTCATATTAATTAAATCGGCACCCCACAGTCTAAACATATTTGATTCTGCTCTGGTTGAGAATCTTGGTCCCTCAATCGTAACAATAGTTCCAGTTTTATGAATACTAATTCCTAAACCCTCAGATGCAAGATAAATTTTATTTCTCAAATCTTCAGAGTATGGATCGGCCATTGGGCAGTGCTGCATTTTTTCTGGCTCAAATTTTTCGTAAAATGTAGCAATTCTATGTTTAGTAAAGTCAATAAACTGATCAGCTAATACAAAATCACCAGGCTTTATGTGCTCCTTCAGACTACCGCAAGCTGTAGTTGCAATTATACATTTGCAACCTATACTTTTTAATGCTGCAATATTTGCCCTATTATTTACATGTGTGGGAGTTATTGTATGCTCAGTACCATGTCGTGAAATAAGTGCAACTTTTTTATCTCCAATAAATCCAGTAAGAATTTCAGAAGATGGGTCTCCAAATTCAGTTTTTACTTTTATTCTTTCAGGTTGAGTAAACAGTTCGCTTTTTTCTAGTCCAGTTCCACCAATTATTCCTATCATTATAATACTTATTTAGTCGTCATCTCCATCGTCTGCATCATCACTATCATCATCTGGCAAAATTGTGCTTATCTGCTTAAGCATTAATTTCTTTTTTGCATTATCTGGTTTTGGAATATCAAGACTTGGATTATCAATTAACTGAAGGTCATATTTTAACAGCTCATCTCCTGGGAAATATCTCAAGCCTCTGGTAATAACGCTTCTAGCACTATCTGTTAATGGTTTTTCTCTATTAATTAAAAAATTCACATAAAGGTCAAAAGCATCTATCATTATAAACTCTGTGTTTTCAACATTTTTTGGTCTTACTTTGTCCATAGTGTAAAAAACGCTATCAATTACGGGCCTCCCAGTAACAGAATCAGCAGACATTAGCGAAAGCACTCCGTGCATAAAATAAATATTTACGTCTGTATAAGTTTTCATTATTTTACGCATATATGAGTTCGCTTTTGGCGGTTTGTTGATTGATAAATAATGATCAATATAATAAATCCCTGCGATTGCAATTTCTTCGAACAAAAAGTCATTTTTCGGAAAGTAAAATTTTGCCTTTTTATCCTTTTTCTTTGAAAGGACGGAATATTTAAGAGCATATTTATAAGCATCTGCATATTCTGGCACTTTATACAATAGTGTAGTGTCTTCTAATCCCATAAGGAAAATCTTATTGTAGGAGGCCGCAAGATAAAGATAAACCTCAGCATCGTTCTTGTATTTTTCCTGCAATATCATTCTATCTGCCTTAAACGCACAATCTTCCCACTTCTCTTCTGCATAATAATCAAACAGTTTATCGTGAATACCATCAATAACCTGAGCATTCATATATGTTGCAAAAACTAACAAACCCAAGATAAAAACCAACTTTTTCATATTCAAATAATTAAGCGATGAAAATATAACAATTTTGAAAATTCACAATAAGTATTAATTCTAAAGTTTACAAAACTTATCAACCGTTTTCAAAAAGCGTTCCGAAAATAAAAATTAAAAAATTAAAGCTTTTACTAAATTTGCAAAAACAAGTTATTAAAAAAATACGAATGCAATCTTTAAATACAAAAAACTCTCTCTTTTTTCTTGCTATTGTATTATTATACTATTCATGTAACACATACCGAAGTATTGATTCTGCTCTTTCAAATCCGGAAAAAGTTAAAACATTAAAGATTTCACATAAAACCATTGATAGTTTACCAGCAGACATTGCCAAACTTAAAAACCTAAAAAGCCTATCCCTTTTCAGAAATAAACTTACTTACATCCCTCCTGAAATAGGACAATTGCAAAACTTAGAGTCTTTAACAATTAGCAGCAACAGACTTAAAGAATTACCAAATGAAATTGGGGAATTAAAAAATTTAAAAAAACTTTCGCTTAAAAACAACGAATTAGCAACAATTCCCGACGAGATCTGCAACTTGGAAAATTTACAATTACTATATCTTGAACACAACCAACTAATTTACTTACCACAAGATATTGGAGACTTAGCTAAGTTGGAACAGCTTTATTGCAACTATAATGATTTAAAATATTTACCTGTATCAATTACAAGCTTGAAAAATCTAAGATTTCTTGGTTTGAGTAAAAACAATCTAATTGAATTACCTAAGGATATCGGATT
>JBBQCZ010000204.1:0-5940 GCA_038319215.1 Bacteroidales bacterium
GATCGTTAGGGTCTAATAACAATGGTGAGTTTGTGCAATAAGTTGAATCTTGTCCTAGGTAAACAACTGGAGTAGTCATAGACGAAACTGATATGGTGTCAGCTATTTCGCATCCATTTATGTCTGTTACAGTAACCATAACAATCGCATCAAGGCTAACCCAAATGTTTTGTGTAGTTTGACCATTATTCCATAAATAATTTTCAAATCCATCATTTGCAATTATTTCTATGCTATCGCCAATACAAAATAGCTGGTCTTGAATTTGGTTAATTGTTGGTTTTGGGAAGTGCAAAACTCTTATAGAGTCAAAATACTCACAATTAGTAACAGAACTCCAAGCTCTTACAAAAAATAAATCTTCAACACCAGTAATTAATTGTTGAGCAGTACTGCCATCAGACCATTCAATTACGCTAAACCCAGGAAGAAGAGTTAATGGAATTACATCAAAGTAGCAAACATAAACTGTATCTTCAGCAAAAAGTGCATGATTTGGTTGTCGTATGAAAATAGTTGAAGCCGAAGATTTGCAGCCTGATGTTAAATCGGTAACAGTTACAGAGTAAGTGTCTTCATCAACCAATTCTATTGTTTGCGTATCTTCGCCTGTGCTCCACAAATATGAGTAATTACCTGCCCCAGCATCAATAGTATAAGGGTCAAAAGGACAACCTAAAACACTTGCCGGCAATGCAATAACTGGAGGAACTGGAGCAATAAGCTCTATTGTAGTTTCTATAAAACAATCATTAAAATCAGTAACAGTAACGCTGACAGTTCCTGCAGTTAATCCGCAAACATCTTCATCAGTTTGGCCATCAGACCATAAGAAAGATAGTGGAGGAGTTCCACCAAGTACTGTAATATCAACACACATGTCGTCTGGAGCGCAATTTTGACTGCTTATGAGTATTTCTCCAAAGCTAATATATCTGTCATATTTCAAGATCATAATATCGTCAGATCCATGTGACGATTCTATGCCTGTTTCAAAGTTTATTAAATCGTTATAATAACCACCAACAATCATATTGTTATGGGCATCAAGGCAAATGCCGTTTCCACAATCATTATTTGAGCTTCCAGCAATGTCTTTATAGTTTAAACTGCCATCGGAATTATATTTTGAAATAAAATAATCGGATTGGCCAACAGAATTAATATTTCCATCTCCAAAATTAGTAATTCCATAATACATTCCTGTAATATAAATACTTTCTGAATTATCAACTACAATATCTTTTGGAAAGATTATTCCATTTCCACCAAATCCTAAACCTAAAATTAATGATCCTGACGGTGAATATTTATCAACTCTTTCCATATCAGTTGTTTGGTCTGCTTTGTATAAAACATAAGAGTTGCCATTAAAATCTGTTGCTACATTACTTGCAATATCATAATCTCCGGCAGTTTGTGATGATTTTACCCATTGAAAAACACCAGATGAATTATACTTTGCAAGAAAAACATCGCTGGAACCTGTAGGTGAAATACTTATTGATGGAAAGTCCATGGTTCCACCAAATTCTCCTGTTACAAAAATATTTGCATTTTGATCGCAAGTAACACCAACTCCCGTTTCATCTGAAGTAGATCCATTGCTTTGAAACCATAAAAGATTGTCTAACAAATTATCATATTTGGCGATAAAGAAATCGTTATTTTCACCGTGTCCTATTATTGTGCCAGTTGCCACTCCTAAGTATTGATAGAAAGTTCCAGAAATTACAACATTGTTATTATTATCAATAAAGATGTCACCAGGAGTGTCGAAGTCCCAGCCACCGAGGAATTGTTTATTTTGAAAATCTCCATTTGAAGAAAGCTTAATCAAAAATATGTCAGTAGAACCAGATGGTTCAAAATCTTCACCATAATAAGACTGATTTCCAGAGAATGAACCTAACACGAAAATATTATTTTGATCATCTACGGCAACTGATTTTCCATAATCATTATCAGAACCTCCACCAGTTTTAAGCCAAATTAGGTTGCCTTCCGAATCTGTTTTTGCAATAAAGAAATCCTTTTCCCCAATTGAAGTTGCAGTTTCGGTTTCAAAAGTCAAAATGTCCTTAAAATATCCTGTTACAATAATATTACCATAGTTGTCAACAGCTATTCCATTTGCAGCGTCTTGAATTGAGCTGCCAGCCGTTTTAACCCAAGATAAATCTACAACATCGGAACAATCTGCTAGCGATTGAGCAAGAAGCCCTTGTGGAATAAGGAAGCTAAAAATAATCAATATGTAAAAAACTCTCTTCATACTAAAAATCTTCTGTGAATGATGGAATGCGGTTCTTGTCCCAGTTAACATATTGATCTTTATACAATCTTATTCCTATGCAAATTTGATGTGATCCGCCATGATACAATTGTAAACTCGTTAATCCAAGATCGTAAAGATACATGAATGAAAAAGCTTTTACTGAAAAACCAACAGCTGGTGAAAATGATAATGGGGCAGAGTTAAGCCAATCGATGGTATGTCTGTACGAAAACCCTACCCAAACTTCATTTGGATATCTTAAATAAACAGAATTTATCTCTTTTCCTCCCATTAAATGAAATTTTAAATTGATATCTAACTGACTTAATCCATTAAAGTTTGTTTTAAACATTGCAGATGGTCTTATTTGCGAACGTCTTTGAAGTTGAATAATATGACCAGTATGAACATTCATGATTACATGATTTAATGGTTCAATCGACATATTATACATTCTATCACTCCATTGAAATAGATTGTCGAATGAGGCACCAATAAATGATTGATTGTATGAAAACATCGTTCCAACATTGGCATTTGGGATAAATGTAGTTAGTTTTGAATATGTGATAATAGGATCATAAATATCTCTATCAAAACCTGTTTCGTCAAGTACGTGTAAAGATCCTCTAAAAGATGCACCAAAAGATAAAATCATTTTATTGTATCTTGTGCTTTTTAATAAAGCCTGAAAAGACCAAGATAATTGAGCTCCATAATTTGAATTTGCTCCATTATGATCTGAAAAAATGTATCCACCAATTCCACCAGTTCTATCACCTAATCTGTGCTTAAAAAGTAAAAATGATGTGTTAGGGGCTTCGTCTATGCCGATCCATTGTTGACGATGAATCATTTTTACTGATGTAATTTCAGAAATACCAGCAAAAGATGGGTTTACAAGCATATAATCAAACATGTACTGTTCGTGCACTGGCAACTCTTGTCCCTGTGCTAAAGAAACAGCCATAATACTTAAAACTAGCGATATCCAAATATGCTTTATCATTCTGAACAAATGTAATAATTTATTTTAAAATATAATTTCTCTGTCCGAAAATAATACTTCCAACACGTATTATCGTACTACCTTCATTAATAGCAATATCCCAATCGCTACTCATTCCCATGCTTAATTCACAGAAATTATTATCATTTAAAAAATGATTATTTTTAATTTCATTATATATTCTTCTTAATTCTGTAAATTCTTCTTTTATTAGTTTATTATCCTCAGAAAATGAAGCCATTCCCATTACACCACAGATTTGAATATTTTCCATTTTTTTGTAAATATCTGAATTGAGAATTGTTTCAGCTTCTTGTAGATTTAAACCAAATTTTGTTTCTTCGGTAGCAATATGAAATTGTAGCAAACATTTAATCTTACGTGAATTTTTCTCAGATTGCTTGTTGATTTCTTCAAGAAGTTTTAAACTGTCAACACTGTGAATCATATCCACAAAATGAGCAATATATTTAACTTTGTTAGTCTGTAGGTGTCCTATTAAATGCCATTTTATGTCAAGATTTTTTAATTCTTCGTATTTCGCCGTTAATTCCTGTACTTTATTTTCGCCAAAAAGTCTTTGCCCTGTGTCATAAGCTTCTTTTATTGCACTAACAGGATGAGTTTTGGATACAGCAACTAATTTTACCTTTTCGGGTAAATTATTGCGGATAAGCTTAATATTTTCTGAAATAAAACTCATGACTTGTATTTATTAAAACTTGAATGTAATACCTTAAATTGTTTTCAAGTTAATTTTTTTATTTTTTAGCTCCCATAATAGCTGCAACTGAAAGCAATACACCCAATACAATTCCGAGTAAAGCTGCAAATAAAATTTGGTAAGATTCGGGTAAGCAGAATGTAATAGTATGAGCAGGTATCCAGAAAAATGGAATAGTCTTTTTAAACACAAAACCCCATTGTACTTGCCAGTTTAAAGATGGAAAAATTTCTTTAAATTTTATTGGTTTTAAAAATCCACCTAAAGTGCCACCATTGTTCAAAATATGCGTGTCGGTGATTTTGTGTAAAGTCATAAATACTGGTGCAAATGTGGTGTTCATTGCAGTGCTAATGCAGAAAGCAACAAATACTTTGGCCCAACTTAAATCTCCTTTAAGTACTTCTACAGCGTTTTCCATTCCCATATAAATAAGGAATGCTGGCGTGCCTTTTGCAAAAATTACAAATGCAAGTTTTATCCATAACCCAAGAAATCCCCAAACAATTGCTCGTGGTATTAATCCAAAACCTTTTTGGTTATAAACTCCGTTTTTTATTCTTAACCCAATAGACTCGCCCAGTGTTGCCAAAATAGCAAATTTGATAAAACTCATTATCATGCCGTGCTCTGCATTAAAAGTATTGTAAAATGCAAAAACTTCGTCAACAACGAAAAATGGTAAAAAGAAAATTATTACTCCAAGTATAAAAAACAAATCGGCTTTTTTCATTACTATCAATTATTTAGTTTGTTCGGTATTATCTCCCGAATACAGATTAAGCACTTTTTTCGCTCCTGTAGTAATTCTGTTCCAAGAAAAAACTACCAATATTATCGAAATGACCAACATTACAATTAGCAATTTTTCGTTCTTGCTAAGTTCTTTTAGTTTTTTCATTTTTATTTCTCAATTCTAATTCTTGCATCAACAGCTTTTACATATTTCATATTTCCTAGTAATGGATTTAAGTCCATTTCAAAAATTTCGGGAGCAGCAACTAAAAGAGCCGAAATTCTCTGAATTTGATTTGCAAAAACCTCTTGATTTACACCTTCTTGACTTCTTACGCCTTCAATAATTTTATATGATTTAAGATTCTTAATCATAGACTTTGCTTCTTCGGCAGAAACTGGAGAAATG
Organism: Bacteroidales bacterium; assembly: GCA_038319215.1. GTDB lineage: Bacteria > Bacteroidota > Bacteroidia > Bacteroidales > ML635J-15 > Bact-19. The sequence continues at coordinate 5,156 of JBBQCZ010000204.1, forward strand.
GATGTTTTTACATCATGAAGAACCTCAATAAATATGCCTCCTAAGCCAGCTAGTACCATGTGTCCAAATTTATCTTCACGTTTTGCTCCGATAAAAACTTCTGTTCCTTTTAGCATTTCCCCCATTAGCACGGCATAAGTGTCTTTTATCTTTATCAATCTGTCAAATTCGCGAATTACGGTTTCTTCATCTTTTACATTTAAAACAACACCGCCTACATCTGATTTATGAACAGGTCCAACAACTTTCATAACTAAAGGAAAACCAAATTTGCGAGCAAAAACTAGTGCGTCATCAACATTGTCAACTACTTGCTCAAAAGCACGGTCAATGCCAGCAGCATCAAGTAATTCGAAAACCCCAGAAGGATTAAGATACCCATTCTCAGTATTATCTATTACTTTGCGAATTCTGGCAACATCAACATCAGGTAAATTTATTTTTTCTGCCTGTGGAGCATCGGTATTTATTACTTTACAAAGTGCGTTTCCAAATGTTACTTCATCAGGAAAATTAATTCTTCCCTTTTTAATAAAATGTTCAATTTCATCTTTAACATTTATAACCGAAGGTAGAATTGGATAAATAGGTTTCTTGCACGATTTCATTTTTTCATCCAATAAATCGTAAACATCGTAAACAGGAAATAAACCGGGGCTTCCGAATATTACAGCCATTGCATCGATATTGTCAAAGTCTGTTTCGCAAGCATCAATAATATGTCCTAATTGTTCTGCCGTTCCAGTTGCTAAAAAGTCAATCGGATTAGCAACAGAACTTCCACC
>JBBQCZ010000205.1:0-5874 GCA_038319215.1 Bacteroidales bacterium
GATCAGCCAGTTGGCTGACTCGGGATAAGTGGTAAAAAAGTTAAAATCTATTTTTTTAAAGGTGTGTCGAGTAAAAGGTTTGAACAGCAATAATATTTAATTTTCCCTTCAAGAACCTTATTTTCTTTCCAAGCTTAATAAAGTAAATTATAAGTGAAATCTACCTTATTACCTTTGTTTGTTCATTGATTTTTTAAAGTTTAGATGCGTTTGCCATCATAAGCTTCATAAAGGGAATAAAATAAGGTAAATTTATACAATCCAATAAAATCTATAAGGTTAGAAAATAATAAGGTTTTTGGGTGCTGCATTATTGATATTTTTCAAAAGGAGAACCTTATTTCCTTGATTGATATTTTAAAGTTTAGATTCATTTGCCATGCATATCTGAGGTATTTAAGTTTATTTTATTATCACTTTTCTTATCTTTGTAAACAAATCTTTGAATAATAAAATGAAAACCTATCCTGACAAGTACTGTATCGACATTCATAATCGTGAAAGAATTCCTACTAGAGAGGTGAAAATTGGTAATATTTCGATGGGTGCATTAAATCCCATAAGGCTACAGAGCATGACCAATGTTCCGGCGATGGACATAGAAAGGTCAATTATTCAATGCAAATCTATTTTTGATGCTGGGGCCGACTTTGTTCGTATTGCTACACCAAGAATTATGGATGTGGAGAGTTTAAAAGAAATTAAAAAACAGCTAAATAATTCGGGATATAAAAACCCGCTTATCGCCGATGTCCATTTTAATCCTGTTATTGCTGAAGAAGCTGCTAGAGTAGTGGAAAAGGTAAGGATAAATCCGGGGAATTATATCGATAAACGGGCTACGTTTGAATCGGTTATCTTTAATGATGACGAATACAAACTGGAATTGGAGAAAATACACGAAAGAATTCTTCCATTAATAAAAATATGTAAAGAATACGGAACTGCAATTCGTATAGGCTCAAATCATGGTTCGCTGTCGGATAGGATTTTAACAAAATATGGAAATACCGTTGAAGGAATGGTTGAAGCCGCAATGGAATTTATTGACATTTTTGCAGCTGAGAATTTCTATAATCTTGTGATTTCTATGAAAGCTAGCGATGCTAAAATTATGACTCAGGCTTGCCGACTGTTAAATGCTAGAATGCTAGATAATGCGATGCTTTTTCCTCAACATTTGGGTGTTACAGAAGCTGGTGCCGACATTGATGGAAGATTAAAATCGTCTGTTGGAATAGGCGCATTACTTAGCGATGGAATTGGCGATACAATTAGAGTTTCGTTAACAGAAAGTCCAGAAAATGAAATTCATTTTGCAAAGAAAATAGTCAAAAACTTTAACGATAGAATTTTTAAATTTCAAGTTGTTAGTCAGGCAAAAAATACTTACGACCCTTATCACAGCAGTGAAAAATATGCGCAGATACCGTTTGTGAAAAACAAATTTGCTGTTGTGGCAGATAAATATAGCGAGCAAGCCGATATTTTATTTTCTAAAGATATAGTGGAAATAGAAAGTTTGGAAAATAAACTGCCTATTATTACTGATTTCAAAACATGGAAAAGTTTGTCTAAGCCAAAAAATATCTATCCTTATTTTGAGTTTTCGGCAAATGATATTCCGCGAATTGATCCAGAGTATTACTACTTTATTGGAATTAGCACCTTCGACATTCATAAAAAACAGGCAGTTTCAATATTAGCAAATTCAAATTTCTGTGCTGTTTTAAATTTCTGCACCGAAAATCCACTTGGAGAACTTAGGTTTATCTATAAGGAACTGAAAAAAATAAATCCTGAGATGCCATTAATTATCAGATACGCTGCTCAATCTCTTGATTTTGATGAGCTTACTGCCGAGTTGGGAATTTTTCCGGGAAGTGGATTAGTTGATAATCTAGCTTCGGGCCTTTGGTTGAGTGTGCCGAATAAAGAACATAATGATGTTAATGTTCAACTGGATTTGCTACAAGCAATAGGAATTCGCTACTCAAAAGCAGAATTTGTTTCTTGTCCGGGTTGTGGACGAACAGATTATAATCTTGAAAAACTTACTCGCGATGTTAAAGCTGCTTTTTCTCACTTAAAAGGATTAAAAATAGCCGTTATGGGCTGCATAGTTAACGGTCCTGGCGAAATGGCCGATGCCGATTATGGCTGTGTTGGCGCTGCCACCGGAAAAGTGCATATTTATAAGGGTAAAGATGCTGTCCTTAAGAATGTTGATGAGAAAAATGCGGTGGAGGAGCTGAGGAAAGTAATTGAGGGAGATTGTTTGTAGCAAACCTTTTTAGGTTTGTGGGTTTTTTTGTGTTTCAAAAATTGCTGCGCAATTTTTGAAACGGGCCGTGGCCTGCGTGTTTGGGTTGGAGTAGGGCTTGGGGGATTGCTTCGCCTTTTAAGGCTCGCAATGACCATCGCTGGTCTGAGACCTAGAATGGTCATTGCAAGCGCGGCGAAGCGAAGCAACCGACCAGAGGGAGCTCGCGAAGCAACTGAACAGTCCAAACAAGCAAGCTTGTTTGCAAGCAAAAAAACAAACCACCAAAAGGTGGTTTAGTTAGAAAATTTTAAACTTATGATAGGTTTTGTTTATATAATGACGAATAAACATAAGAATGTTTTGTATGTTGGTGTAACTTCGACTATTCGCAGCAGAATCAAAGAACATAAAGAACACCATTATAAAGGATCGTTTACCGACAAGTACAATTGTGAAACGCTTGTTTATTACGAGGTAATTGATGGTATTACAAATGCAATTAAACGTGAAAAGCAGCTAAAAGCTGGTTCTAGAAAGAAGAAAGTTGACTTGATTAATAGTATTAATCCTGAGTGGAAGGATTTGTATGAAGAGGTGCTGAAGAGGTAGGGGTTTGGCAAACCTGAAAGGTTTGTGGGTTTTTTTTGCGTTTTAAAAATTGCTGCGCAATTTTTAAAACGGGTCGTGGTCTGCGTGTTTGGGTTGGAGGTTGGACTGGGGGATTGCTTCGCCTTTTAAGGCTCGCAATGACCATTACAGGTCTTAGACCAGCGATGGTCATTGCGAGCGAAGCGAAGCAATCCCCCAAGCTTAGCACAAAATCCAAACCGCAGAGCCTACTGCACCTCAACCTTATAACTCACTTGTTCATTTCCGGTGCGGATCTGTAAATAGTAAATGCCAGGAGTGAAATCTTTTACATTTATTGCAAGTCTCGTGTAACCAGAAGATTGCGAAATTTCTTTTTTGTAAACTACTTCGCCTATACTATTAATTAATGCGACACTTACATCCGATTGCTCGACAACAATAAATTCGCAGAGCAATTGCTCGGTTGCAGGGTTTGGATATGGCTGGAAAACTCGTAGTTTAGCTACATCGGTATTGCAAACGGTGTTGTTGCTGAGGTCGAAATCGCTGTGACCTTCGTACGCTGGCGGATTTGCCTCTACACATACAAGTTCTGGAATTTTTCCATCTGCAATATAAGCTTCGAGTGTAAATTGATAGTCGATAACTTGCGATGGTGCTAGATATTCGATTATCTCTCTGTAAACTTTGCCGTCACCGAGATTTAAAACCATTTCGAGATTATTTACCGGTAATGTTCCACTATTAATAATGTAAACCTTGGTTTGTAAATAATTTCCACTCATTGCTGTTCGTAGATCGTACAAAATCACATCTAAAACAGGAATAATAGATTTTATTTCCAATTGTGCAGTGTCGATACAGCCGAATGACGAGGTGGTGCGCAATTTTACAGTATAAATACTCGAATCATTAAAAATATGATTTGGATTTTCATCTGTGCTAGTCTCAGAATCGCCAAAATCCCAGAAATATGTTTCGCCATTTTCACTGGTATTTGTAAAATCGACCCATAGCGGAACAGCGCCCCAAATTCGTGAAGCTGTAAATCCAGCTTGTGGATTATCGTGAATTTTAACGGTATCTAAACTTGTGGTTTTACAACCGTATTCTGTTTGAAGACTAAGACTTAATAAATATGAAACGATTTCAGAAATTGTAAAGTCGGGGTGTTGAAGAACCGAAGTTTGCGGAATATCAGTATTAAGATTCCAAGTGTACGAAATAATATTGCCAGAAAGTGAACTTGTTGTAGATTCTGGACTGAAACTTTCTCCAATGCAAGCATCAGTCGGCAAAACTGTTGCAACTGGATTAAAATATACTTGTACTGGCAGACTTGAGTTTACAATACACCTGTTGGCATATTGAATGCTAAGCGAAGTGTTGAAAATGCCAGCGCTATTGTATGTATGTTCTGGATTTGAGAGAGACGAAACTCCACCATCACCAAAATTCCAAGTCCAGCTTTCGCCCGGATTTACTGGATTGTAAGCTGTGCTATTTATAAAATATACATCTTCGCCCAAACAAGTATTGCTTGCAGAATATACAGGCAACTCGGCAGGTTTTACAAATATTTCTTGTATTAATGAATCGGCACAAGACATTTCGCTAGTAGAAATAAGCTTAATGGTTTTACTTCCATCGCTAGTAAAGCTATAATTTGCTGAAGTTCCCGAAGCAGTAGAAGTGCCAAAGTCCCAAAGGTTTAAAACCACATTTCCGCCATTTACGGTAGAAGTAGAGATAAACTCTGTTTCGGCATGTTGACAGAAATATTTTGGTAAAAACGAAACTAATGGTAGCGGATAAACCAAAATTGGATTTTCTACAAAATCGCCGCAACTGTTGTCAGTAATAATGGAGAGGGTGATGTTGTAGGTTGTGGTTTCGGCTCCGGGTCCGCTGGTTTCGGCTCCGCTCAACCAGCTAGAATTAGCCTCGAGAATTGGGTTTTGGTCGGTGGAGAAAACCTCTCCATTTATTCTCCAAATCCACGAATTGATTTCTCCGTCGCTGCTAGTTGAAAGATCGGTAAATGCAACAGGATTTTTAAAGCAATGCCCCGAACTTTCGAAAGCTGGAAAAGGAACAAAACCAGTAATTGTTACATCTATTGCATCTGTTGCCTCGCAGCCACGCCAATTGGTAGTAGTAACTGTATAAGTTCCGCTTTCGGTTAAAACTATTTGCGGGTTTGTACTTCCCGTATTCCACAAATACGAAACCGTTTCGCTAGCATTTGTAACAAGCAACAATCTATTTCCATTACAAAGTGAAGTATCAACCGGACCAACAGAAGCATTAAATTCGTAATTGTCGAAACTAAAACTTATTGTATCGCTATAATATCTACAACCCAGTGTATCAGTTAAAATTGTGGCATAATTTCCTTCGTCGCTAATAGTAATTGCCCTAGTAGTTTCGCTACTGCCATACCATTCGTAAGTGTAAGCGCCCACAAGCTGTGAATCCCAAATAACCTGCTGACCATAACAAACTGTTGTATCGGCAAAATTATTTACTTCTGGATAAAATACCCGAATATCGTCGCTACTAGTAAAACCAAAAATATCGGTAACCGTTACAGTATAAACACCCGGACGATTTACATGAATTATAGAATCCGTTTCGCCTGTACTCCACACATAATCTGTAAACCATGGTTTGTAAGCGGTGGTAATTGCAGTATCGCAAAAACCGTAGGGAACGCGGATGTCGTATTGGAGATTTACGGGGGGAGAGTATTTGTCGTGTAGGTAGCGTTCAACCATTTGACGATCGTTGGTTGTTAATGCTTTATTATAAAAAATAATTTCTGAAACATCACCATTTAAAAATTTAGCATTTTGCGAATAATTTGAACCTAAAGTTATTCCTCCAAACCCATTAGAGCCAATATTAGTTCCTGTGCCGACTTCAACACCATTATCAAAATAATTCGTTACATCATTTACAACAAATGAACTAACAGTTAAAGTATTGCTTACTATTTTATCGTATTGAATACTAAC
>JBBQCZ010000206.1:0-5834 GCA_038319215.1 Bacteroidales bacterium
ATAGCAATCGGCTCCGTTCAACTCTGTTTTATTTGCCATTTTCGTTGCTGAAGTAAATAAATGTCGTTTAATTTTGGAAGTTAACTTATTTTAAATAACTTTGGGGCACGAAAACGGCGAATAAAACACTAAGATGTTAGGGGCAAGCCGAGAAAAAAAAGAAACATTTTATGCAACAGATGACAACAAAATTTACAATAATTGAGACTGAAAATTTACTTTTTCGAGATTGATATTTTTTTCTTTAAACATTTATGGAAGTGTAACTCTAATAATAAAATTTTAAAATAAAAACAAATATGACAATGAAATCAATCCTAACAACCGCTATTTTTCTTTGTATTATGCTAAGTACATATGGACAAGAAAAGCTACTAGAGATTTTGCCAATTAGTGAAGGTATTGTAACTTATACGAGTGTGATACAAGTCGATGGAGTAAACAAAGAGGAACTCTATACGAGAGCTAAAAAATGGTTTGCAACGACCTACAAATCAGCAAAAGATGTGATTCAACTTGATGACAAAGAGAATGGAGAAATAATAGGAAAAGGGAATTTCAACATTTCATATTATACTAGAAATCCAATAATTAATCATACAATTTCAATCTCAATTAAGGATGGAAAGTTTAAATACAAGATTACAGATTTTAGATATTCTGACAACCAAAACGAAACGTTTTTAGTTGAGGATTTTCCAAAAAGTTGGGGTGGAAAGAAAAAACTATATGAAACAATTGACATCAAAGTAAAACTATTGATTGACAGTCTTGAAAAAAGTCTGAAATCAAAACCCGACACAGACTGGTAGTTAATTCTCTTTCCGATGGTTTAGCATATTCACATAATACCTGCATCGGCAGTGAGAATTAAAAAAACAAATATGACAGAGAGATTTAAAATTACAGGTGAATGGTTCATGCCCACAAACAAAGAGAATAGAGTTTATGGGATTTTATCGTTTGATCCAATAGAAGGGACTGAACTAGAATTATATGGGAGTTTATTGGGAGATAAATTTCAACCTGAGTTTACAAATCAAGAAATTATCCTTGGAATAACAAGCAATGGAGAACAAATAACTCTTTACAGTTGCACCATGACAAAGTTTGAAGGTGCGGCTGTATTTGTGAAAGGAGAATCAGGAAAACCATCGACTACCTATTCTGTTGACTACTTACTTAAAGGGTTGCACGTACAGGATAGTACTGAATTAGTATTTAATCAAATATCCTCAGATCTTTTTAATCTTGGAGAATGGATTGGTATAAGCGGATTTGACCAGATTAACAACTTTTTCATAGATACTTCTAAAAAGGATATAACCAAAATTGAGTACAAATTACCTGAGAATATTGAATTTCAAATAAATAACAACACAAAAGGAAAGTTTATATTTAGAGTAAAACAATCTGACCATACTCGATATCAAAAAGCTGTAACAGTAAGTCAAAGTGTAGAGTTTCAAGTCATTTCGGACAATGAGAAAAGCATGAGTGAATTACTTAAAGATTTATTCACTTTTCAGGGTTTTCTCTCACTTGCATTATACAAAAGTACTTATCCTTTATCGATCACATTGAGTGGAGAGAAACATAAAAGAGATTGCGGCAATGGTGAATTCTATCGGAAAGCTATTAAGTTGTATTTATCTTTTAGAAATTTCAAACCAAATGAAAAACCCAAAATTGATAAGGAGATGATTTTCTCCTATTGGAAAATAAAATCGGATTTTTCGTCAATTATATATAACTGGTACTCAAAATATGAACTGCTTGAACCAGCTTTTGATTTAGTTTTCGAACAATTTTATAATGGAAATAGTTTCTCGGTTAACACTTTTCTGAATTTAGCTCAATCTGCTGAAACATTTCATGCTAGGGTTCATAATCATACAAGAATTCCTCGTGATCAGTATAAAAAAATGAAAGAGGATATTTTGAAGATAACTCCTAACGAATATCATACTTGGTTAAATGACCAATTCGCCTTTGGTAATAATTTAAACCTACATTCTCGATTAACAGAACTTGCAGATAAATACTCAAATATCGTCTTAGACAAAATATTAGGAGAAAAGTCTCAGTTTGTGTTAGATGTGAAAAATTCAAGGAATTATTATACGCATTATTCAAAAGAGGGACAAAAGAAAGCACTTAAAGATGTTGAACTATTTTATTTATCAGAAAAGCTTAAAATTCTTTTGGTGTGTTCATTTTTAATTGAAGTTGGGTTTGACAGAGATAAGTTATCAAAAAGTCTTGATTCAATTAAGTGGAAATACTTTAATCATCTTGCAAATTGGTAAGACGATAAAAAAATAAAAGCCTAGCTCATAACTTACCCCTCGCTCACCTACTGGCTGAAAAAAAAAACGTACCTTTGAAGTGAAAATCTGAATCAAAAAAACCTGCTGGCGCGAACATTTGTACAAATAAATAATGATAAATATCCTGTAAGACGGGTGAACGACACTTTTGATATAATTTATTTCTATTATGGAATTATTGGACTCTTTAATTGATTCTTTTACATCGGAAGCCATAGCGGCTCCTAAACTCTTTGCTGACTTATCTAAAGTTGAAGAATATATTGCAGAAACTTATAAGAACAGATCTTTTATAGAGTTAATTCAAAATGCTGATGATGCAACATCAACATCATTTGGAATTCATCAAACAAGTTTTGGTTTTGTTGTCTGTAATAATGGCAGAAGTTTTAATGATAAAGATTTAGAAACACTTTGTCGCAGCGGTTCATCTAACAAACAAAGGGGTGGTATTACAATTGGATATAGAGGAATAGGCTTTAAATCAGTTGTAGGCTTAGCGAAGCAAATAATTCTGTTAAGCGGTGATTTTCAAATTTGTTTTGATAAGATCAAAACTCAACAATTACTACATGTCAATAATGCTCCAACAATTAGAATCCCGCATAAGACAAATCTACTAAGCACTCAATATCAAAATGAAATAAACTCATTGAAGTTAAAATATGGATATACCACCATATTTGCTTTTGTAGATGTGAATATGGAGGTTCTCAACTCTGAAATTTCACGTTTTGATTATAGTTGCCTGTTATTTCTGAATCATATATTGAACGTAAATATCGAAACAGAACAAAAAACTTCATTTATCAGACTTGACCGAAAAGAGGGAAATGATAATCAAGTGAAAATAGAAGCTCAAGAAAATGATAGTATAATTGCAGAATGGATATTATTCCGTTCAGAACATAGTGCCAAAGACATTGTTGCGTTCAAATTTAAAGATAATAGAATTATTCCAGCCATAGGCAGTGAGTCTGTAATACATTCATTTATGCCATCAATTGAATTTACTGGCGCATTCATAAAAATAAATGGCGATTTCAGTACTGATCCATCAAGAAAAAGTATTGATATAGATGTTCATTCAAACAATGCGATAGAGAATTGTGCTGATACTGTAGCACATTTAATAATAAATGTACTGCTTGGAAAACAAGATATTAAAGGACTTTTTAGTCCATTTATAGATACGTTTACAGAAACTCAATCATTTGCAGGAAAAATATTTATTAAACAAATAGTTTCTTTATTGAAATCAAGTAAAGAATTAAGCATTGAGAGATTCAGACTTTGTCCAAAATGGTTGCCGTATGAAGATTTTGAATTATTATGTGCAAACAACTTTAATAAAGTTAGCAAAGAGTTTGTTACTAATTACCCTGAAAGCATTTGCTATTTGGAAGGTCTGGGGGTTCAAACTCTGTCTCTCAAAGAAGCATTAAAGTATGTCAATGGGACAAAATTAACTAATATAGGAGCAACTCAGATCATATCTAAAATCATATCGCAATACTATTTTGATATGACAGCTGAGAATGTTTCTTTTCTAAAAGGGTTAAACATCTTCCCTGTTAAAGGTAAATCTGGATTATATTCTGTTTGTGAGTTTTCCAAATTATCCGATTTAGATGATAACTGTTTGAAATTGATTTCTGACGAAAATGAATACAGTGAACTTTCTTCATTTTTTAAGAAATTTGGAATAGAACTTTCCAAAGAATCAACAGAAACACCTCTTGAAATGAATAAAATTGCGTTTAATGATACAACTTTGTTATCTTCACCAATCAATAGATCAACGTTGTTTATCAAGACACCGCAGATACAACATTGGAGAAGCTCCGAGCAAAATTTAATTGAATATTTGAAATGCTTACAGGATGTGGAGCGTGCTATTGATGTAGCCAGTGCGAATTTAGGGTATGACATTGAGATCATGTTCAATAATGGGAAGCGTATTTATATTGAAGTTAAATCTGTCTCCCATTTTGGGGAACCTTTCAAAATGACAAACAATGAATACTCGACAGCACATAACTATCAAGATCAATATTACTTAGCATTAGTTGTGAATGGAACTGAATTTCAAGTTATGTTTATACATAATCCTATTTTAAACATTAAACTGGATAAGCAATGCGAACGTTGGAGCTGGGTATGTAATAACGTGGAAAACAAAATAATTTCAACAGAAGATCTTTTAAAAAATAGCATAAAATAGTATCGTATGGAAAAAATTTCTATCAATGAAGCCATTTCAAGTGGAGAGTGGCTTCAATATGAATATGAATTCAAAAATGATGTAACAATGAAATTAAAACTACTATCTATCAGAGAAGTACAATTAGAAGAAATTGGCGATATTGATAGGGTAGATAAAAATATCCCACTTCGTAATGGCAGATTACTAATACTATCCATGGAATTAATCAATCTTTCAAAAGTGAAACAATTCATACCAACCTTTGCCTTAGTCGATCAAGATAATTATGAGTTCAATAATTTGATGGATAGTTATTTAAGATTTAATTCAGACTTAGCAAAAAGATATACTTTGTCCATCGATCTAATACCAAAATTCAAATGTAAAGTAGATTGTTTATTTTTAGTTCCTTTAGAAGATACCCAATATTTTATTGGAGCAAGTTTTGGGACGATAAAAAGAATTTAATGAAGCTCCTCTTACATTTATAATCACATTTTTAGAGCACAATGATGAATTACAATTTTATAAAATGACTACAAAATTAATCGCCCAAAAAGCAAAAAAAGCCACGACAAGTTCATGTTTAAATTCAAACGTCTTGCAGTGGCTTTTATAGCTTTATGATAATAGGCAGAGCGGTCACAGCACATTGTTTTTTTGCTCATTTAGAAAGTGTAACGGTAATCTGAAACAAAAAAAACAATGCACTGTGGAGAGTTAATTGCAAGGCAATAATTAGAATAATCAATTTGATAATAAATTGTATCTTTTTTTCAAATAAAAACAGCAATTTCATTATTAATGTGAAAAATGATATGTATATTTGTGCTTATAATTTACATATTTATTAATCAAAAATCTAATTTATTATGGCAAGTATTTCTGAAACAGGTCACGCAAAAAACGTATCAAACTTCGAAACTCTAATTTCTTTTGTTATCGCTTACGGTATAACTTACAATCCGTCAAGAGAAACAATTAAAATTCCTGCATTGCAAGCCCTTTTGGCTAATGGGAAAATCTCTTTAAATGCACTTAACGCAATTCAACCCAATTATTCAAACGCAGTTGCAGCACGCGAAGTAGCATTTGAACCAGTAAGCAAGTATATAACTCGTGTAAACAACGCCCTAAAAGCAACTGACACCACCACACAAGTTGATGAAAGTGCACAAACAATTGTTCGCAAGTTACAAGGCAAAAGAGCAACCCCTAAAATTTCAGAAGAAGATATTGCATTACTTAAAGCCGATGGCAAAGAAGTAAATCAAATCTCAACTGCACAAATGAGTTAC
>JBBQCZ010000207.1:0-5813 GCA_038319215.1 Bacteroidales bacterium
ATATCCTGAGTGGTCGCAGATTCTTAAAAATTCTTATGATGATTATCCTGATTTGAAAATAGTTTTTACAGGATCTTCTATGTTAGAAATATTAAATTCTCGTGCCGATTTAAGTCGTAGAGCTGTTGTTTATACTATGCAAGGGCTTTCGTTTCGTGAGTTTCTTAATTTGCATTTAGATTTAAATATTCCAGTTTATTCGTTTGATTATATTTTGAATAATCATAAGCAAATTTCTGACGAAATTCTCGAACTTACCAAACCATTGAAATATTTTGACACCTATTTAAGAAGTGGTTACTATCCTTTTTATAAGGAATTGCCGAATCACTATTTTTATAAGATTGAAGAAGTGGTTAATATGATTCTTGAAATAGAACTTCCGCTTATGAGAAATCTTGAAATCTCGTATGTTCCTAAGTTAAAACAGATTATGCAAATTATTGCTGAGTCTGTTCCATTTATTCCAAATGTTTCTAAGCTTAGCGAGAGGATAGGCATCAACAGGAACACATTTTTAAATTATCTTTTTTATCTAGCCGAAGCAAAACTTACTCTTAATATTTACAAAAATGTTTCAGGAATTACCAAGTTGCAGAAGCCGGATAAAATTTATCTCGAAAACACAAATATGATTTATGCTCTTGCCCCCAAAATGGCTAATGAAGGTAATTTAAGAGAGACTTTTTTTGTAAATCAGCTTGCATTTAAAAACAAACTCGAATATAGCGATAAAGGAGATTTTAGGGTAAATGATATGTTTACTTTTGAAGTGGGCGGCAAATCGAAAACCGGTTTGCAAATAAAGAATGTTGACAATTCCTATATTGTTGCTGATAATATAGAATTTGGTTATGGAAATAAAATACCTCTATGGCAGTTTGGATTAATGTACTAGTGCAAAAAACTTATATCATGCTTTGTATGGTGAAAAAGAACACATTTATATTTATATTTCTGATTTTGATTCTGTCGTCATGTACTTTGATGAACCGTATTCTTAATAGAGCACAGATTTCTTCATACAAAGGCCATTCGCGGAACTGCAGACTTTTTACAGAAAAAGACAGTGTGCAAATAAAATATTTTCGTGAATTTGTTCAGATTTGCGGCATAAAAAATAATGATACAATTCTAAGTATTGGTGCAGGTTCGGGTGGATATGAATTTTTGATTTCGCTATATACCGATAATGTGTTGTTTTATCTTGAGGATATTGATACTTCGTGTATTTCTCAAGAGCGAATATTTCAGATTTATTATCCGCATTATTCAAAACTGCGCGGAAAGCCAATAACGAACAGGTTTGTGACAGTACAAGGGCGCGATACTTTGACCGGAATGGATTATTTATCTGTGAATAAGATCTTGATTTACAATGTATTCCATCATTTTACCAATGATGCGGCTATGATAAATGAATGTAATCGTGTTTTGAGAAAAAACGGAAAGTTGATTATCTGTGAGCATGTTTTGAAAAGAAACAGGAAATCCTATAAGTTTTGTGATTACGGTGGATATTATAAAACGCAGGAGAATTTTATTTCTGATATTGAGGCTGCCGGTTTCACATGCGAAAAGCTTATGGCAGATGGTAAATATTGGCGATTATTTATTTTTAAGAAAGATTAGTGCATGATTAAAGCCGTAATATTTGATATGGATGGAGTTCTGATAAATTCGGAACCATTGTGGAAAATAGCCGAAACGGAAGTGTTATCATCACTTGGTGTTCCGGTCACAGAAGAACAGATTCATAACACTTCCGCAATGAGCGTTAAAGGAATTTGTGAATATTGGTATTCTATTCATCCATGGAAAGGTAAAACATTCGATGAGATTGAAGATATTATCGTTGCAAGGGTTATTGAATTAATAAAGATTCACGACACAAAAATGCATGGCGTTACAGAAATTCTTGAATACTTTGAAAATAAGAATCTAAAGATTGGATTGGCTACAAATTCGTCACACGATATTATTGAAGTTGTTTTACAAAAGACTGAAATTGAACAATACTTTAACTTTATCGCTTCAGCTAAAGATGTTGCAAAGGGAAAACCAGAACCTGATATTTATCTTTATGCGGCAAAAAACTTAGGTGTTAATCCTGACGAATGTTTGGTGTTTGAAGATTCGCTAGTTGGAATCAAAGCAGCAAATAGTGCGGGGATGAAAGTTGTGGCAATTCCTGCAAAAGTGGATTTTGATAAACAAGAATTTAATTTAGCCGATTTCAAAATTAGGAGCTTAGTGGATTTTGATTTTGATAATGTTTTTACAAATATTTAGATTTTTAAATCAGTTTTTAACATTATAATAGTGTTTCATTTCATATATTTGCACTATGAAAAAAATCTTATTCATAGTTTTAATTCTGGGAGTTTTCCTGTCTTCTTGCAGAGATAAGTCTGTCGAAATTGCTAGGTTTGAACTTAGCGAAGCAGAAAAAAATCTTGTTCCTTATCATTCGGGTCAGCAAGTAAATTTTATTCATTCAAATGGTTATGAATTTAGTTTTAATGTAACTGAAGAGAAATTGGAATGGTTTAAACATGTTGATTTCTGTGAATGGGGATGCCGTAATCAGGATTATTATTCTTATCAGGTTAAAACTGTAATCTTGGAATCTACATATCCTGTTTTACGCTTAAGGTTTTGCATTGGTGGCGATGCTTGGCAGGAATATTATTCCGATGTTTTAAATTTTGACATCAATCAGCGTAATTTTCTTAGTATGCCATTCGATTCCAACGCTCAGTTTATTTGCGATTCCCTTACCGGCATAATTGCTTATGACACAGTTTTGATTGGTACAACAAAATATTTTAATGTTTTCGAGAAATCGTTTTATAGTAGTTATTTTGTCGATTCAACTGTTCTGGCACCTAAATCTATATTTTATAATTCTCAAGGTTTATTACAAATTAAAATGAGCAACGATGAAACATATTCAATCAAAAATTAATATTCTCGTACTCTCATTTATCACCGCAGTTTTAATGTTTACATCTTGTGGCGATGATTTGGAAGGAACGTTTTTGATAAATGATGAGGCTTCAGTTTTTAAAACAGATACCACAATATATTCGTTTCAAATGATTGATTCGCACGGTATCACTGATGAATTTTACCAGAGCAATATTTGGTATTCGACACACAACTACATGAGTGGGTGGGGCGATGAGGCTTGGTATGAATCTTACGGAACCGCTTATGAGTCAGCCTTGAATAATTACTTTTTTATGATTGTCCTTCGTGGTGATATTGATTATAGTAATATGGAAATAGAATGGAATCAGACAGATCGAATAAATTATCGTTTTGGAGAGCAATATCTTGACCTCAATGGAAGTGCAGGCTTAATAATTTTAACTTATGATACTTTAACGGTTAACGAAATTCTTTATCACGATATCATGGAAATTAATTTAATGGGGTCCGCAGACGAAATTGGCGCCAATACTCCTGTTAAAACTTGGATTTCGGGATCGACAGGTTTGATAATGTTTGAGAGAAAAGACGGAATTATTTCAAAACGAGTGCAGTAATCTGTTTCTCATTGTTGTCAAAAATCTTAACTTTGTATGGAATTTAATAATTGCATCAAGCTTTGACAGAAATACTCCTCATAACGCCACCATTTACCCAGTTAAATACTCCGTATCCTGCAACGGCTTATCTTAAAGGTTTTCTTAATTCGAAAAGTATTGATTCTTTTCAAATGGATTTGGGTTTGGAAGTTATTTTGGAAGTTTTTTCAAAAAATGGATTGCAAAAAGCTTTTGACTTTGCCAATGATCAAAAAAAGATATTGGATAAAAATTCGATATTAATTTATAAAAACAGAGAAAAGTATTTGTTAGTTATCGATGACTTGATTAGCTTTTTGCAAGGAGAAAGCAGAAATCTGACTGACAAAATATGCAGTGGAAAATATTTACCCGAAGCTTCTCGATTCAATCAGCTTAAAGATACAAGTTGGGTTTCCGAAGAAATGGAATCTGTAGATTTTGCAAAGTATTTATCTACAATGTGTCTTGAAGATATATCTGATTTTATAGTTAATTGTGTTGATTCAGATTTTGGTTTTAGTCGGTATGCCGAACGACTGGGAAGAAGTGCAAATTTATTTGATGAATTAAATGAAAAACTTGAAGCTCCTAAATCATATTTTGATGAAATCTGCTTAAGTATTATTGAAAAGAAAATTACTGAATTAAAACCAAAAATAATCTGTTTCTCTGTTCCTTTTCCCGGAAATTTGTACTCTGCATTTCGGTGTGCTCAGATGATAAAATCTGATTATCCTGATGTGAAAACTCTTATGGGCGGTGGTTTTCCAAATACAGAATTACGTTCTATTTCTGATGTGCGGGTTTTTGACTACTTCGATTTTATTTGTCTTGATGACGGCGAATTACCATTGGAATTGATTTACCATTATGTGAATAATCCTGATTTGCCCGATGCACAGAAACTAAAACGTACATTTTTGAATGAAAATGGCAAAGTGTTGTACAATAACTTGTCATCGCGAATTGATTATCTAATTACAGAAACTGGTTGTCCAGATTATTCCGATTTATTGCTCGATAAATATATTTCGGTAATAGAAATTGCAAACCCAATGCATAGCTTGTGGAGCGATGGTCGCTGGAATAAGCTTACAATGGCTCATGGTTGTTACTGGGGAAAATGTAGTTTCTGCGACACAAGTTTAAGTTATATAAAACATTACAAACCTGTTTCGGCAAAAATGCTTGTCGATAGAATGGAAAATCTTATTCTTCAAACCGGCGAAACTGGATTTCATTTTGTTGATGAGGCTGCACCGCCAATTCTGATGCGAGAACTTGCAATTGAAATAATCCGTCGAAAACTTAAAGTGAGATGGTGGACGAATATTCGATTTGAAAAGAATTTTAGTCTTGATTTATGTCAACTTTTACGAAAATCGGGCTGTATTGCTGTTGCTGGTGGACTCGAAGTTGCCTCAGATAGATTGCTGCAATTGATAAATAAGGGAGTAAGTGTAAAACAAGTTGCTCAGGTAACTTCTAATTTTACCGATGCCGGAATTATGGTGCACTCTTATTTAATGTATGGTTTTCCAAGTCAGACAGTGCAAGAAACTGTTGATAGTCTCGAGATGATACGACAATTATTTGAATTAGATTTAATTCAGTCTGGCTTTTGGCATCAGTTTGCATTAACTGCGCATAGCGGAGTTGGGAAAAATCCGCAAGAATTTGGATTAACAACATATAAAAAAGAGATTTTATTTGCCGATAACGATGTGGAATTTGTTGACAGTACTGGAATTGATCATACTAAGTTCAGTTTTGGATTAAAAAAATCCCTATTCAATTTTATGCATGGAACAGGTTTTGAATTGCCTTTGCAGGAATGGTTCGAATTTAAAATTCCAAAAACTACAATTTCACCAGACTATATCACGAAATGTGTCAAATCATCAGATAGGTTATCTGCAAAACCAACAGCAAAAATTATTTGGATAGGTGATTTGCCAAAAATCATTTATCACAGCAAAACTAAGCAAGGGCAGGTAAAACAAATTGTAGAAATGGAATTTTCAAATGAATTTGAAGATTTTGTAATTTCTCTAGAAAAAGAAACTGGCGAGTGGCTTTTAAATTTGCTTGAAAAGACTAGTCTGTTTAATTTATCAGAGTATTTATATCAGTCAGCAAAAAGCGATTTTGAATCTAAGTTTAATGATTTTGATTTGTTTTGGTTGTCGAAACCAATATCAAAATTGCGAGAAAATGGATTGCTGTTGTTGTAATTCT